>JARFQZ010000288.1 GCA_029287515.1 Lysobacterales bacterium | reverse complement strand
AACCGGGCCAGCGACTTGTTGGCGGATGCCATATCGCGCTCACCCTGCAACACGTGCACGGTCACCGCTGTCTGGTTGTCCTCGGCCGTTGAGAAGATCTGCGACGCCTTGGTCGGCACCGTGGTGTTCTTCTCGATCAGCTTGGTCATTACGCCGCCCAGGGTTTCGATACCCAATGACAGCGGGGTCACGTCCAGCAGGAGAACGTCTTTCACGTCACCAGCCAATACACCGCCCTGGATCGCGGCGCCTGAAGCGACTGCTTCGTCCGGGTTTACGTCTTTACGCGGTTCGCGGCTGAAAAATTCGGCGACTGCTTTCTGCACCTTGGGCATCCTGGTCTGGCCGCCAACGAGAATGACGTCATCGATATCACTGATTTTCAGCCCGGCATCGTCCAGGGCCGTGCGGCAGGGACCGATGGTTTTTGCAACCAGGTCGTCGACCAATGCTTCCAGCTTGGCGCGTGTCAGCTTGATGTTCAGGTGCTTTGGACCACTGGCGTCAGCCGTTATGTAAGGCAGGTTCACTTCTGTCTGCTGCGAAGAGGACAATTCGATTTTGGCGCGTTCGGCGCCTTCCTTCAGGCGCTGAAGCGCCAAGGGGTCGTTGCGGAGATCGAAGCCCTGTTCTTTCTGGAACTCACCCACCAGGTAATCGATGACGCGCTTGTCGAAATCTTCACCGCCAAGGAATGTGTCGCCATTAGTAGCCAGCACTTCGAACTGGTGCTCGCCGTCGACGTCGGCAATCTCGATGATGGAAATATCGAAGGTGCCACCACCCAGGTCGTAAACTGCGATCTTGCGGTCGCCGCCTTTTTTGTCCATTCCATAGGCCAGCGCTGCCGCTGTGGGCTCGTTGATAATGCGCTTAACCGTCAGGCCGGCGATCTTTCCGGCGTCCTTGGTTGCCTGGCGTTGCGAGTCGTTGAAGTAAGCGGGCACCGTGATGACAGCCTCGGTAACCTGCTCACCGAGATAATCTTCTGCCGTCTTCTTCATTTTCATCAGCACGCGCGCGGAAATTTCAGGCGGCGCCATCTTCTTGCCGTCGGCTTCGACCCAGGCGTCACCGTTTTCGGCCTGCACGATACTGTATGGGACCAGGTCCTTGTCTTTCTGGACCACGTCTTCGCTGTACTTGCGGCCGATCAGGCGCTTCACCGCGAACAGTGTGTTTGAAGGGTTGGTGACCGCCTGGCGCTTCGCCGGCTGTCCAACCAGCACTTCGTCGTCCTTGGTGAAGGCGACTATGGACGGAGTGGTGCGATCACCCTCCGCATTCTCTATTACCTTGGGCTGACCACCTTCCATTACGGCAACGCAGGAGTTGGTGGTTCCCAGGTCAATTCCTATGATTTTTCCCATCGGTTAGTTCTCCAACAATACTAAATAATTTGATGCTTCAGAAATGGGGTTGCTCGAACCGATTTCAACGTTTCCCTGGTCAGCGGTCAGGGTTTTCCGGAGACCACGACCATGGCGGGCCGGATCAGGCGGTCATGCAGCATGAACCCTTTCTGCAGTACTTCGATCACCGTGTTCTCATCTACATCCGCTGCCGGCAGAACGGTCATCGCCTGGTGTAATTCGGGATCGAATGGCTGACCTGCCGGATCGATGATTTCCAGGTCATGATCCTGCATGACCTTCTCCAGCATTCTGAGCGTCAGCTCCTGGCCTTCAACCAGTGACTCGACCGTCAGGGATTGCGCATCGACCTCCAGGCCTCTTTCCAGGCTGTCCCAAACCTGCAACAGGTCTTTCATGATTTTTTCCAGGGCGAGCTTCCGCGATTTTTCAAGATCCCGGATCAGGCGTTTACGCAGGTTTTCCATCTCGGCCTGCATCCGCAGCATGGCTTCGCGGTGTTTTGCAATCTCTTCCTCGGCCTGGGCAAGCTCGGAGTCGAGTTCCTCGACTACCTCGGTTTCATCGTTCGTTTCGATGTCGAACTCAACCGGCTCCTCGAACGGGTTGTCCTTTTTATCGGTCACGTTTTCCGTCTCCAATGGTCCAGCATTCTGTAAATCAATCCATCCGCAATATGGGGTTGCGGTTCCATGATTCAAGCAGAAGTACTATTGAAACCTGATTGCCCGGACATTCGCCGCGTGCTAGCTTTGTACCGGTCCCGTTACCCGGAATGACATGCTGAATTTTCTGCAGATTCGCGACTATGCCATTGTGGAATCGCTCGACCTGGAGTTTTCCGGCGGTTTTACCTGCGTCACCGGGGAAACCGGTGCCGGCAAGTCTATCCTGGTTGATGCACTGGGGTTGCTGTGCGGCAACCGCGCCGATACCAGCGCGGTCCGCGATGGTGCGCAAAAAGCCGAGTTGACCGCGGAATTCAGCCTGGAGCCCGAGAGCCCCGCAATGGAATGGCTGCAGAGCACCGACCTTGCAAACGGCGAGCAATGCCTGTTACGGCGAATGGTCAACGAAAGTGGCAGATCCCGTGCCTGGATTAACGGCACGGCTGTAACGCTTTCACAACTGGCGGAGCTGGGCGAATTGCTGGTCGAGATTCACGGTCAGAACGAACACATGCTGTTGTTGCGGCAGGAGGAGCAGTTCAGGCTGCTGGACGCCAGTGGCGGTTATGCAAATGAACTGACCGGCGTACATGAAGCATTCCATCAGTGGGCGGAACTCGAGCAGCAGAAACAGGAATTGCTCAACGAAGATCCGCTGGATGCGGGCGACCGCGAATTGATCCAGTACCAGATTCGTGAACTCGAAGAATCGATGCTGACGTCAGAGGAGTTTCTCGCACTGGAAGCCGAGCACCGCCTGCTCGCCCGTGGCGGCGAGTTGCTCGAGGCGCTTAACCGGTCCATCGAGGCACTGGAAAATGACCCGTCCGGAGCGGAATCGATTGTGCATGGCAATGCGCAGCGATTGGCAGCCTACGCAGAACTTGACGCGGATATTGCCGAGGCGGTGAACCTTCTGCATAACGCCGCCATTCACTGTAACGAGGCAGCCAGCAGCCTCCAGTCCGCGAGGTCCCGGCTGAAATCCAGCCCCGAGCGGCTATCCGAACTGGAAAGGCAGCTTGGAGCCCAACACGACCTGGCGCGCAAGCACCGGGTTGAGCCTGATCAACTCGAACAGGTACTGGTAAAGATGCAACAGCGCTTCGAACATGCCGACTCCCTGGAAGGCCGGCTGGCAATCCTGGAGGAGCGGCTGGGACAGGCGCTTATCCAATACCGGCAATCCGCCCTGGAACTTCATTCAAGGAGAAAAGAACAGGCTTCAAAGCTGAGCGGGAACGTCAGCTCATTGATGCAGGAACTGGGCATGGAAGGCGGGCGGTTCGAGGTTGGGGTCGAGTTTTCAGATGAATCCCGACCGGCGGCCAGGGGAAGCGACCGCATCGAGTTACGTGTCAGCGCCAATCCGGGAGTCATGCCCGGCTTGCTGAAAAAGGTAGCCTCGGGCGGAGAGCTCTCCCGGATCAGCCTGGCCATCAAGGTTGCTTCACGGGAAGGTAACGGTTCAGCCACCCAGATTTTCGATGAAATCGACGCCGGGATCGGCGGTGACACCGCCAACGCAGTCGGCGCCCTGCTCAAAAGCCTGTCTGCCAGTGGGCAGGCGCTGTGCGTTACTCACCTTGCCCAGGTCGCGGCATTTGCAGACCACCAGCTGCAGGTCCGGAAACTCGCTGAAAAGGACTCCACGCTCGTCAGAACCAACGTTCTCGCAGAAACGGAGAGAGTCGATGAAATAGCGAGAATGCTCGGCGGGCGGCTATCCGACCAAAGCCGGGCCCATGCCGCCGAACTGCTCGCCCGGGCTTCTGTACGCCACTGATCAGGATTTGGGACGGACGTAGATTACGAGACTGTGGTCTTCGATCTCGTAGCCATGGGCCTCGGCTATTTTTTTCTGCGCCGCTTCAATCTCTTCGCTGATGAACTCGGTAACCTTTCCCGTCTCCACGCAAACCATGTGGTCGTGATGTTCTCCCGAGTCCAGTTCGTAATAGGCCTGGCCACTTTCGAAATTGTGTTTTTCCACCAGCCCGGCGGATTCGAACTGGTTCAGAACCCGGTATACAGTAGCCAGGCCAATCTCTTCACCGGCTTCCACCAGGCACCGGTAAATATCATCCGCCGTGAGGTGCTTGTTACGCTTGTTTTCCAGGATTTCCAGGATCCGTTTGCGCGGATGGGTCACTTTCAGGCCGGCTTCTTTAAGGTTATTGCTTTTCACGGAATTACCACTATTTGATGTAGCGCCAGATATTGTATCATTCACGCACTCGGCGCCATGCATAAAATCCAGTCCGGAACATTAATGATCAAACGTCTCGTATTTATACTCTTCCTGGTCAGCCTCACCGGCACCGGTTGCAACCTGATTTACAAGCAGAATATCCAGCAGGGTAACGCGCTGGAACAGGATGACCTGGATGAACTCTACATCGGCATGAACCAGCGCCAGGTGCTGTTTGTCCTGGGCACGCCATCGGTCAAGGATCCGTTTAACCAGAATCGGTGGGACTATGTGCAGACGTTCAGCCGCCGCGGAAATCCCATGATTTCCCGGACCGTTACCCTGCGGTTCGAGGATGGCCTGCTGGCCAGTATCGAGGGTGAAAACGATCCGTTTGGCGCCAACAGCCAGCGTGTCGATGGCGATCCGGATGAAGTGGCCTCCTTTGTGAAGAAGCCGGCATCTGGCCAGGCAAGCCAAACTGAAAGCCCACAGGACGCGGCGATAGAATCTGCCGAGGAAGAAGTTTTCGAGTCACAGGATCCGGACATCGAGTCGATCAACGAACGCACTTCCGAAGATCGCGAGTACCAGAGAAACATGGAATTGCTGGACCAGACGCCTAACGACGGCACCGGCCCAGACATAGACGGCTAGCCCGGAGGGTTTTCGTCCCTGGCCCGTTGCTTCCTCATTTCCCTGGGATTTGCTAGCAGAGGCCTGTAAATCTCCACGCGGTCACCCTCTTGCAACGGCTGATCCAGCGTCGCTTTCTTGCTGAATATGCCCACGTCGGATATTTCCATGGAAGGATATTCCTCCCTGATGCCCGACTGTTCAATAGCCTGGCCGACAGTGGTCCCCGGTTGCACTGTCAACTTTAACAGCGATTGTTTTTCCGGTAACGCGTAAGCCACCTCGACAGTGATGGTCCCCAGGTCGCGATCAGATTCCATAGACATGGTCCGCTCGCTTGCTGAATTCGCTGACCAGGCGATCGGCAATGTGAGTGAATCCCCGCCGAAAAGCCGAAGACAGAACCCGGCTGGAGAAATCAAAACTCAAGATCAGGCTCACCTTGCTGCCCTCCCCGCCCAGCGGTTCGAACAGCCACTCGCCCGACAGGTGTCGAAACGGACCCTCCACCAGCGAAAGCGTCAGTCGCTCCCCGGGGACAAATCGGTTACGCGTCGTGAAGGTCTGGGTTACGCCGCTGACCTTGACCACGAGGGAGGCCAGTTGGTGATCAGAGGACTGCTCATGGACTTCTGAGCTAAGGCACCAGGTGAGAAAATCAGGATAAGCGGGCACGTCCTGGACCAGCCGGAACATATCCATCGCCGGATGAAGAACGAGAGCTGATCGCTTGATTTCCATACCTAAAAGTCAGAACAGGGTTTAACAGGGCGCGGCAAGCATAGCATGAGCAGCACCCCAGAACGTAGAATAGGCGCCACTATGAATAAAACCATTGCGCTCAACAAGCGAGCTCGCTTCGAATACCACATCGAAGACCGCATCGAGGCCGGTATCGCCCTGGAAGGCTGGGAAGTCAAATCCCTCAGGGAGGGGCGCGTCCAGTTCGCAGACAGCTACGTGCTCCTGAAAGACAATGAGGCATTTCTTTTCGGCTGCCAGATCAGCCCCCTGCCCACTGCTTCAACGCATATCAGGCCCGATCCGCTCAGGACCCGGAAACTCCTGCTGCATCGACGTGAAATAGATCGCCTGGTGGGGGCCGTTGACCGCCGTGGCTACACGGTCATTCCAACGGCGATGTACTGGTCTCGCGGCAAGGTAAAGGTGGAAATCGGCCTGGCCAAAGGCAAACGGCAGCACGACAAGCGCAAAACACAGAAGGACAGGGATTGGGAGCGTCAGAAAGGCCGCATTCTCAAACGGGGTTGATGACAATCAAGACAGGCTTTACGGCAGACCGTTAAACTGTGCGGATGGTTAGTAAATGGCCCATTCGTGTTGGACTGGCGGATAAGAATCCGCTGATCCAGGCCGCGCTCAAGCATTTGCTGTCCGAAGACAAGCGGTTCAAGCTGATGCACGTTGCATCAGGCTGCGATGATTTCCTCGCCAACATAGAGGCAGAAAGTATCGATGTGGGGATCATCGGTTGGGTCATCGGGCCTTGTGACGGCCGTTACATTCTCGATCACGTCAACAAGCTGGACCACCCGCCCCGTATCATCGTTTATACCGGCGACGAGAGCAAAACGGTTCCGTCGCAGGTCATGATTCACGGCGGTGCTGCCTTCGTATCGAAAAGTGAACAACCTTCCGTTCTGATGGAGGCGATCGTTACCGTGGCGGCCGGCCGAATGATTTTCCCTTATATCGATGTGCGGTCCATTTACGATAGCCCGCTGTCCACCTTGACCCGCCGCGAAATGGAAGTACTGGCAGACCTCGCTTCCGGCAGGACCAACAAACAAATCGCCAGGGACCTGGGTGTTTCACTCAACACCATAAAGTTTCACGTGCGTAATCTGTACCAGAAACTGGCGGTTAACTCCCGTGGCCAGGCGATCGCCATGTACCTGAAATCCTGACCCGTTGCCAAGGGGTAGGTTTATGCCTACCCCAATGATCTTAATCCCCCCTCCCGAAGGATGTTCTTGTCACACACTTCTCTTTGTAGACTGGTCTGAAAGGCCATTTCTCATCAGGAGGGCGACAGCAAATGACCGAGCACCAGACATTGTCGAGTTTCCTAGAAAGTTGGGCCGGCCAGGATGACTTGCGCCGGGCAGTGGCAGCGACCACACAATCGCTGGCGGAATCGTGTTGCGCCATAGCGGAGATCATTGCACTGGGCTCGCTGGCCGGAAGCCTGAGTGCTTCCCGCGGTGAAAACGTCGACGGGGATACCCAGCTGGAACTGGACATGCGCGCCAACGAGATCATTCTGGATGAACTCGTCGACGCACCGGTCGCTTACCTGGCTTCAGAAGAGCTGGAACTGCCCGTTCCGATCAACCAGGGGGCTCCGCTGTATGTCGCCATCGACCCGCTGGACGGGTCTTCCAACATCGACACCAACGTGTCCGTCGGCACCATTTTTTCTGTCATGCCGATGAAATGCGACAAGGGAGACGCCGAGACAGACTGCTTCCTGCAGAAAGGCATCCACCAGGTCGCAGCCGGCTATGTCATTTACGGCCCGCAAACCGCGATGGTCCTGACACTGGGTGAAGGCACCCATGTGTTTACGCTGAACCCGGACACCGGCGAATTCTGCCTGACCATTCCCCATGTCAAAGTGCCGGAAGAGACACATGAGTTTGCGATCAACGCTTCCAACTTCCGCCGCTGGGACGGCCACATCAAGGCCTATATAGACGATTGCATGGAAGGCGCCGAAGGTCCGCACGCCAAGAACTACAACATGCGCTGGATAGCCTCTCTGGTAGCGGAGTGTCACCGGATAATGATGCGTGGTGGCATTTTCCTTTACCCGGGCGACCGTCGTCCCGCCTACCAGACCGGACGCCTGCGCCTGGCGTACGAATGCAACCCCATCGCCTTTCTGGTCGAACAGGCGGGGGGTGCAGCCAGCACCGGGTATGAGCGGGTTCTGGATGTCGATCCAACCGATATCCACCAGCGGGCGCCACTGATTTTCGGTTCCCGGCGCGAAGTTGAGTTGGTTAACCACTATTACAAAGAAGTCCATCCTTTGCAGGAGCGTTCCCAACTGTTCGGAAGTCGCGGACTGTTTCACACGGGTTGAACCGAGGAGGTCATACATGTCAGTCAGGCACCCCATTATTTCCGTCACCGGCTCATCCGGCGCCGGCACCTCTTCCGTCAAGAAAACGTTCGAGCGCATTTTTACTCGCGAGGGCGTCAAGGCCGCTTTTATCGAAGGCGACGCGTTTCATCGCTATGATCGCGCCGAGATGAAGCGGGTTATGGCTGCAGAGGAGAAGAAAGGCAATAATCACTTCAGCCATTTCGGCCTCGAAGCCAATTTACTCAAAGAGCTCGAAAGCGTCTTCCGTGACTTTGGTAAAACGGGCACTGGCAAAACCCGGCATTACGTACACGACGAGGAAGAGGAGAAGCTCTATGGCAACCCGCCGGGTACTTTTTCCGACTGGGAAGACATCAATGAGGAAACTGAATTATTGTTCTACGAAGGACTGCATGGCGCGGTCGTGACCGAGGGCATCAATGTTGCGAAGCACTGCGACCTGAAAATCGGGGTCGTGCCGGTGGTTAACCTGGAGTGGATCCAGAAAATACACCGCGACAATATGGACCGGGGGTATTCCCGTGAGGCTATCAAGGACACAATCCTTCGGCGAATGCCGGAGTACCTCGACTACATCTGTCCCCAGTTTTCGCAAACGGACATTAACTTTCAGCGTATTCCAACCGTGGATACCTCCAACGCGTTCATCGCCCGTTGGATCCCCACGCCGGACGAATCGATGGTAGTAATCCGCTTTGCCAATCCCCGTGGCATCGATTTTCCTTACCTGACATCGATGATCCACGACAGCTTCATGTCCCGGGCCAATTCCATCGTGATCCCGGGTAGCAAGCTGGACCTTGCCATGCAACTGATTCTTACACCCATGATCATGCAGATCATGGAGCGCAGCCGGCGCGCCGGCGGGCCACGTAAAAACATTCAAGCTGTCAGGAAATCCGCTTGAGTTACCATTTCACAAGAGCCCAATGGAGGAACGTTTTAAATGCCGCAGCCTGACAAAGCAAAAAAATCCGGATATCCGTCGGCCATCGTCTGGGACCTGGACGGCACCCTGGTCGACTCGGCGCAAGACCTGGCGACGGCACTGAATTCTCTGCTCACCGAGCAGGGACGTCCCACGCACACCGTCGAAAACGTCAGGCCGATGATCGGTAACGGCGTCGGCAAGTTGATTGAACGCGGTTTCCGGGCTACCGGTGATTCCCTGGACGAGTCGGAAGTGGCAAAGCTGATGCCACGGTTCATGGAGATCTACTCGGCTTGCGCCACCGAGAATACGCGGCTGAACACCGACGCGAGAAGCGTGCTCGAATGCTTCTACAATGCCGGCATCAGGCAGGGATTGTGCACCAACAAGCCCGTTTCCGTGACTCGCATGATATTGAGTGACCTGGATATCAGTGGTTTTTTCGGAAGCGTCATTGGAGGCGACTCCACGCCGCAACGAAAACCTCATCCACAGCCCCTCCTCGCTTGCCTCGACGAACTGGGCGCCCGCGCCGAGGATGCCGTCATGGTGGGTGACTCGGGCGCTGACGTGGGTGCGGCCCGCGCAGCCAGGGTACCCATTATCCTGGTCCCGGATGGATACACCGGAGTTCCCGCGGTTACGCTGGGCGCAGACTATGTCGTGGAGCGGCTCGCGGATGTCCCTCACAGCATTCCTCCCCTGCCGCCACTGCGCCAAAGCGCATGAGCTTTTGTTATAGTAGGGCTCCAACGGAGTCCTACTATGCTGATACTTACAAAAATAGCCGTAGCCGCTGGTCTGGCTGCGCTGCTGTCACTCGCACCGATGAGCGCCATGCACGCGGCAGAAATCGATTTCTCCTGCATGAGCTACAAGGTCTGGCCCAAGAGTCACCTGTCCAACCAGTTCAGGGAATACGATATTGTCCTGAAGAATAATTGCCCGGGGGCCGTTAACTGGTCCATGTGCATCGAAAGGCTGGACCCTGATACCTACAAGGTCTGGGAGACACTGACCCCTGCGGGCTATGTCGAACCCGAAAAGAAGTCCCGGGTGAATCTCCAGACCCAAAAGGACGAAACACCGGCAACTTTCCGACAGCGTTTCGAAGAATTCTATGTAAGCATCGGTTACGCGGTGGATTCAGCAGCAAAAGCGGAGTGCGTGGCCCGGCAGTGCGAATCGCAGAAAAGTGATCTGAGAGCAGCTATCAGGGCAAACGAAAAGGCCTGGGAGAAAGCGGAAAAGGCTCTCGCAGGGCGAATTGCGGATGAATGCCCGGGTTCAGGCTGGGATAAAGCCGCACGGGAAGAGTGCGCCAAACAGCTTCGTGAGTCCAGCGGGGAGCAGATACAGGCTTTTTCTCTCAAGGACACCCAACTGAGGGAGGAAATGGCCGCCATCGACCCGGATCGCTGCACCGTGTGGTCAGGTGACCTGGTAAAGAACTAACCCCTTACCGGCTCAGGGAAGCCAACTCCCGCAGCCTGCGGTTTTTTCTCTTCAACGAGGTTTTCACGCGTTCGAGGTTGATTTCCTGTCCGCTGAAGCGTTTCTGTTTTGCGTAGTAGACCGCAGGATCCGTTCCGTCGGGCTCGACGTTGATCCGGTAGTCCACGCCATTGAACACTTCATAGAGCGGGAATACGCCGCTGCGGACAGCGAGCCTGACCAGTTCTACGGATTCGGCCGGTTCGGTTTTCCAACCCGTCGGGCAAGGAGCGTGAATCAGGAAAAACCGGAATCCTTTAATACCAATCGCCTTCTGGATCTTGGCCTGAAAATCCTCCGGGTGGGCAATCGACAGGGTCGCCGCGTAGGGGATGTGATGAGCCGCCAGGATCTGGATGATCTCCTTTTTCGTTTCGCCCTTGCCACCGGGTGTCGTTGTGGTCCTGGCCGTGGCCGGGGTGGCTGAACTGCGCTGACCGCCCGTGTTGCCATAGATTTCGTTGTCGTAGCAAATATAGATCAGGTCCTCGTTCCGTTCGGCAGCAGCTGAAAGCGTTGCCATCCCGATATCGTATGTCCCGCCGTCGCCGGCCCAGCAGATCACGTGATTGGGCCTGTGATCCTTGCCGGGATTCAGTTCATTGACCGCCGCCACGCCACTGGCAACGGCCGGGGATGACGCAAAAGTCGATGCGATCACCGGCACATTGTATGCAGTCGTGGGGAACGCGCCTGCCGCCACGATGCCGCAACAGGCTGGAATAACCATTGAATAGCGCTCACTGGCAAGTGCCCTGCCCAGCATGGTCAGCCCGGTGCTCATTCCGCAGCCACCACAGTTCGTGTTACCCGGCCGTAACAGGCAATCGGGGCTCATGTATTCCGGGTTGGCTGCGTTCATTGTTCTATTCCTTTCCAGATGGGCGATGCAACGGCGTTTCTATTGCCCAGGTCGTCAACCACTTCGCGAATCGTCTCGGGCACGACATCACCGCCCCCGACCCCCAGCAGGTAACCCTGGATCATCTGCTCTCCCTGCCCCTGCATGCAGGACTTGACTTCCTGCCAGAAAATGCCGCCGGTGCCGGCCGAGTAGTTACGGTCCAGCACACCGATCCTGCTTGCACCACGACACAGTTCCACCAGTTGCTCACAGGGAAACGGCCGGAACTGCTTGACCTTGATCATGCCCACTTTTTCGCCCTTTTCCCGCCATTCATCCACGATGTCCCGCAGCGAAATGGATATGGTCCCGGAGGCGATGAATATGCGATCCGCATCTTCCGTTCGGTAAACCGTCAGGGCTCCACTGACTTCGCGGCCAAAAATTTCTTTGAAACGGGCACGGTGTTCTTCGAGAACGGCAGGGACTTGCCGCATGGCCTCATCGAGTTCAATTCGATGAGTCAGCGTATCCTGTGGGACTGTCATGCCCCCCACTGTCACCGGGTGCGATGGATCGATCCGGTGAGGAACTTTGCAATCCGGGAGGAAGCGGTCCACCTGGTCCTGTGTCGCCAACTCTATTTCCATCGAGGTGTGCGATACGATGAATGCATCCATGCACACCATCACCGGCAGCATGACCCGCTTGTCTTCAGCCAGCCGGAACGCCAGCAAGGTCGTGTCAGCGACGTCCTGGTTGGTGTCGCAGTAAAGCTGAATCCACGCAAAGTCACGGAACATCAGCGAGTCACCCTGGTCTGCCCAGATGTTCCAGGGCGGGCCGAGGGTGCGGTTAACCGCCGCCATCACGATCGGCAAGCGGTAAAAAGCCGCCACTACGATGTTTTCGGTCATGTACGCCAGTCCATTCGATGAACTTGCGGTGAAACTGCGCGCACCGTTCAGCGACGCACCGATGCACACGCCCATGGCGCTGTGCTCACTTTCCACCGGTATCACCTTGCCTTTCGAAAAAGGATAACGCGCGACGAACTCGACGATTTCGGTCTGTGGCGTAATGGGATAGATGCCGCAAACACTACCGCGGGCATTGCGGTTGGCCTCTGCGGCCAGACTCATCGAGTGCCCCGCCGCGTGATTGCCTGTCACCAGTTGCATGTTCATCTTGTTCTCCTAACCGGCTTTCATGTAGATAACGGCCCGCGAACATTCGCTGACACAGACCCCGCAGCCCTTGCAATAGTCGTAATCAAACACGATATCCCTGCCGACGCGCTTGAGCACCCCGTCCGGGCAGTACGTGACACAGCGGTCACAGGTGTTGCACACCCCGCAACTGAGGCAACGCCTGGCTTCTTCGACATCTTCAAGACCCTGCCTGACCTCGTCGAAGGAAGCTTGACGCTGGTCGAAAGGCAGTACATTGCCTTCATGTCGGTGATGCAGAACGAAATGCTGCATGCGAATCTGATCGGCCCGCACAACGGTTTCTGCCGCCGGCGGATCGGTATACAAACGCTCGCCACTGAACCGCTCGTGCAATAACAGGGCCATGTCCCTGCCACAGCCAATGGCGGCAGTGACCGTGCCTTCATTGGTCAACAGGTCACCCGCGGGGTACACGGGAGCCTCACCCTCCTGCTCGATCGGGTGCTGACCGGAGAGTTGTGCGCCCTCGGGCAGTAATGACAGGTCAGCCGCCTGGCCAACCGCGAGAACCACCCGGTCGCAGGGCAGATCGAACTCCGAACCGGGAATCGCAACGGGTCTGCGCCTTCCGCTCTCATCCGGTTCGCCCAGTTCCATCCGCAGGCAGGTCAGTTGCCGTCTTTCATTGTCCGTGGATATCCTCACCGGCGCGCAAAGGAAATCTATCGTGATGCCTTCGTCAATTGCGTCGTCGACTTCTTCGGCAATCGCAGGCATTTCTTCACGGGTTCGCCGGTAAATGATCCTGACATCGTTGGCACCCAGGCGGAAGGCGCTTCGGGCGGCGTCAACGGCCGTGTTACCACCACCGACCACCACGATGTCTTCGCCCGCCACATCTACAGAATGGTCCCTGGCCAGATCGAGGAATTCGATGCCCTGCATCACCCTGCCCATGCCGGTACCCAGGTCGAGGCCCAGGTCAATGGATGTCAGCCGCTGAAGCCCGGTCGCGGCCAGTACAGCGTCATATTCGTGCGCCAACCGGTCCAGGCCGTCATGGTCGATACGGCTGTTGAAACGGACCTGAACGCCCAGGTCCATGATCCGCTCAATATCCCGGTCCAGCGCCTTCCTCGGCAGACGATAGGTGGGAATGCCAGTCCTCATCAGTCCACCCAATTCGGAACCCGCCTCGAAAATCGTGACCTTGTAACCCAGACGGGCCAGTTGCCAGGCTCCGGACAGACCGGCGGGACCCGCCCCGATGACAGCCACTTTTTCCGGCCTTTGATCCTTTACGGTGACACTTACTTCGCCATGATCGCCGGCATAACGTTCCAGGCCGCGTACATTGACGGGACCCTCGAGTTCTGCACGGTTGCACTGCGACATGCAGAAACCGGGGCAGACACGCCCGCATACGGATGGCAGCGGCGAAGTGCGCAGCAGGATTTCCAATGCACCGTCAACGTCTTCCTCGGTCAAAGCCGCCAGGAAGCCCTGCACGTCATTGCCTGCCGGGCAAATGAAATTACAGGGAGGCGTCGAGTTTTCCCAGACAGGTTGCTGATTGGCCCATTGGCCTGTATGGATTGGCGGGAAGGCTCCTTCGTTGTCTTCCAGCATGGAGGGCCCCCTCGCCTTCGAAATTTCCTGCCTGTGAAACTCACCGGGCTGCGGTTCATCACGCTGAATGCGGACAGCCTCCCAGGCTTCCGCCGCTGCCTTTTCATTACCGCTGTGAAAACCGAAATCGCCGAACGCTTCCAGCACCGACTGCAGGTTCATGCCCAGTAGTTTAGCCGCCGCACCCGCCAGGGCTGTGTTGACGATCGGAACCGTCCTTGAACCCAGACCATGCTTCACTGCAATGCTGGTGGCATCCACGGTGGCAATCCGGAACCTGGCCGTTCGTTCCTGGCCAGCGTAGTGTTCGGGAGGTTTTTCGCAGTTCATCAAAATCCATCCACCCGGCTTCAGGCCGGATAGAATCGCGGGCGAAATCAGGGTCGGGTCGAGCACGATCAGGTGATCCGGTTCGTAAATCTGGTTGGGATTATGGATGGGCTCCTCGTCCAGGCGCAGGTAGGCATGCACCGGGGCTCCGGAACGTTCCGCGGCATACACGCCGAATGCCTGAACCGATTTTCCTTCCCTGTGCTCTGAAGCTGCGAGAAGCTTGGCGAGGGTAACGCCGCCCTGCCCGCCTCGTCCGTGAATCCTGATCTCAATCATCTGGCTCTGTCCTGATCGTGTTGTTTTTCAACCCGGTCTCACATTGAACAATGCACTTTAGAATCAACCGGATAACAGAAGCTTACCGGGCAAAACCGGTGTTTCCCATGATGTTGGTCATGACTTCCCAAATTAGCGAATCAGAATGGAACTGACGCTGTTTTTCGCGTTCAAAAAGGGTACAATGCGCGAACTTCGGGGGCGACCTGGCTTCGACGTGGGTGATGAAACCTGAGGTGCATGCCGAGCAGCAAACAACTCGTTAAACTGATTGCAAACTTTTAGTTGCCAACGACGACAACTACGCTTTAGCAGCTTAAAAACCTGTGTAAAGCCTTCCGCCCGGCTTCGTGCCCATACGACCGGATAACGGGAGTCACCCTATATGGGATCGCGATGAAGCACGCCTGGTGTGGATTCGTTAAAACTTATCCAGGCTCGTTGCTGGTTTTCCCTGCCGATCGGGTAGCCACCAATTAAATAAATAGACCGGATAAGCATGTAGAGCCAAGGGCGGAGTACTTGCGGACGCGGGTTCGATCAATTTGGGTCGCCTTTGCCCGAGAGGGTAAAGTGAAAACGGGGCTCACATCGGTGAAACCTACGGTAGCGGAAGCTGCTAAGGCAATACCGAGGGGTAGGAAGGAGGCTAACTCCAGGCCTGCCCTGTAGAGACTCATAGACTGGCTGATCTCAAGCAATACTTGGGAGGAGCCGGAACTAGGATTCAAGGCAACACTGCCGCGAATAACACGCCCCGCATCCTGAAACATGGATGAAGGTATAGTCCAGCCCTTATCGAAAGATAGGGACCAGCTGTCCCGCCGCCTCCACCAATACGTTCCCCGGCACTTGCCGGGGAACCATTGTTATATTGTCCTTTGAATAACTACAAAAAAACCCACGACCTCAGTAAATCGGATGCTGCATATATTGCAGGCCTGATTGATGGGGAAGGTTCAGTCTCCCTGGTACGCAAACACAAAAATGAAAATCGCCAACTCGGCCTGTCTATCAGTAGCACGGAAATTCAACTTCTGGAATTTGTTAAAGCGGCAACTGGCGTGGGTAAAATAACGACAAAGAAAGTTTCCCAACCTCATCACACTCCCAGTTTTGCATATGCCGTATATAACCGACAGGCACTCAGCATCCTGGAACAGATACTGCCTTTCTTAAAATCTTATAAGCGAAAAAGAGCCGAACTCATCGTCGCTAACTACTTGAGCCTCACCCCTCGAAATGGAAAATACTCGAAGGATTTACTGGCAAGAAAGCTTGATTTTGAAAAAGCAGTACTATCGCTTAAAGCCAATAATTAGTCCGGATTCCCAACACACCTTTGGAGAAATTCAAGATCGATCACCTCGCTCAAATTGCACGAATGATGCCGCCCTCGACGCGAAGTGAACTACCGTTCACGGCACCATTTTTCGCCAGGAACACAGCGGCGTCGGCCACTTCATTCACCTGTGCGAAGCGCTGGATAAGAGAAGTCGGCTCATGCTCCTGGAAATAACCACTGAGGATTTCCTCCAGCGGCCTGCCTTCCTGTTCCGCCAGCCCCTCGAAATAACTCTCCACCCCTCCAGTCCAGGTGGGGCCCGGCAACAACGAGTTAACCCGGACTGCCGTGCCCTTCGTCAACTCCGCCAGCCCCCTGGAAATTGACAACATCGCGGTCTTGGTCATCGAGTAGTGAATCATCTGTGGCAGCGGCTTTATTGCAGCCTCACTGGACACATTGATGATGCTGCCACGATTGCGCTCGAGCATGCCAGGCATCAGGGCGCGGCAGAGCCGCACCAGGCTCATCACGTTGGTTTGGTAGTACCGCTCCCACTCATCGTCCGCCAGTTCAAAAAAATCTTCGACGCTGAAGATTCCGGCATTGTTGACAAGGA
>JARFQZ010000250.1 GCA_029287515.1 Lysobacterales bacterium | reverse complement strand
CATATCGGTCAGGAACATATCCATGGAAATAGACTTTCTCATCTTCTCTTCATTGAACTGAAGACCCCTGACCAATGCCGGTGCGATGGCCAGCGCCTGCAGCGCCGACTTGATACCCCTGATCAGCGGCGCCTTGGTCAGCTGCAGGTCACGCTGGTATCCGGAAGGCAGTGATAACACGGCCTGGATCTCGGTCACGGCAGCGTCAACCGTTGCAACCCTGCCACGCAGCAGTTCGACAACATCCGGGTTGGCTTTATTGGGCATGATCGAAGAGCCGGTAACATACTGTTGGGGCAACGTAACGAAATCGAATTCGGCGGTCGTGTACAGGCTTAGATCCCAGGCCAGCCTCCTCAGGTCCTGCATTGCATGCGAGGCAGCCTGCAATGCCATGATCTCGAATTTACCCCTGCTGTTCTGGGTATAGAGTGGATTGACCTGCAGCCTTCCGAACCCGAGGTCGGAAGCGACCCCGTCCCGGTCCAGCGGCAAATTAACGCCATAACCCGCGGCGGTGCCCAGCGGACTGCAGTCGATCAGCTCCAGGACGCTGCCGGCAAAGGCCAGGTTGTCGCTGAACGCTTCGGCAAAGCCTCCCAACCAGAGACCGACGCTCGAGGGAACCGCGCGTTGCAAATGAGTATAGCCAGGCATCGGAAGGTCCGGCTGCCGCTCTGCTCTTTGCAGGCAGGCCTCTGCCAACTGAGCGCACAAACCCGCAAGCTTCTGCAGGCTGTCCCGGAGAAAAAGCCGCGTGGCCACGGCGACCTGGTCATTCCGGCTGCGGCCGGTGTGAACCCTGGCGCCACTATCACCCACTTTATCGGTCAGGTAAATCTCGATGGCCGAATGTCCATCTTCATAGCGATCATCCAGCACAAAATCGCCGGATTCAAATTCGGCCTTGAGTTGCTCGAGCAACTGGCACAGGGAACTGCTTTCCTCCGCACTCACAATACCGATGCGCGCAAGCCCACGAACGTGAGCGGCGGTCGCGTCAATATCGAACGGGAACAACTCCCTGTCGAGCACCACGTCCTCACCGGCCATGAATTCCATGATGGTCTGATCGACCGATTCACCGCCCTCTTCCTGCCAGACAAAATTCTTCATGAAGGTTCTCCCAACCGGATATCCAGGCCTTTCATGGCATCCAGGCCAAATGCCAGGTTCAGATTCTGCACCGCCTGGGTAGCCGCTCCTTTGAGCAGGTTATCCAGGACCGCGACCAGCCCGATCCGGCATGGATTGTTTTCACTCACTGCGAAACCGCCGAGCAGGACCTGGTGCCTGCCCCGAACCTGCCTGACATCCGGGATGGCTTCGCGCACTTCCACCAGGGGAAAGCCGGAATAATATTCTCGGAACCTTGCCATCAAGGCTTTTTCAGTCGTCGCCTTCCGGAGTTCAGCCGCGACAGAGAGCGTGATGCCCCGGAAGAATGGCGCCACGTGAGGCATAAGCCGGACGTCTCTGCCGATATGGTGGGAAACTTCCTGCTCGTGGATGTGGTCCACCAGGGCATAGGGCAGCAGATTGTCTTTCAATACTTCCGGGTCGTTCTTGGGAGATGGGGTTTTACCCGCCCCGCTGTAACCCGATACTCCGAAGATAGCGGGCGTGCCGACCAGTGAGTCCAGCAGGGGCGCCAAAGCCAACTGGGCGCCCGTGGCGTAACAACCGGGATTGGCTATCCGGCCCGCGCCGCTGAGCTGATTGGCAAACCGTTCCGGCTGGCCATAGGCCCAGTCGGCGTCGAACCGGTGGTCAGCGCTGAGATCTACGACCACCGTGGAAGGGCTGCTGTCATCCAGGGCGTCGACATATGCCGAAGCCAGGCCATTCGGCAACGCAAGCACACAGGCATCGGGCCTGAGCTTTGCCAGGGCCGCCGGCCTGATCTCGGAAAAAACCAGGTCACTTCCAGCCAGTCCCGGCACATGGGCGCTAACCATCTGGCCGGACGCGCTGCTTGAACTCACAGCGATGATTTGAAAATCAGGGTGCCGGTAGAGCAAGGGCAGCAGTTCGGCCCCGGTGTAACCCCTGGCCCCAATGACGACGACTCTGTTCACTCAGCTCTCCACCCAGCTTTCCTGCCGCGTAAGGCAATCTTCTTTACAACGCTTCAGTTGGTCGAAATCGTCGATGCCTGCACTGAACGCCACCCATTTATCCTCGGTAAAACTGGCATCCGCCTGGTCAAAATACCAGGCTGTGACCGGATTGCCGGTGCGTGATCGCCAGTAAATTTCGGGGCAGCGATGGATCAGGGCCTGCCAGACTGCAGCGCCCAGCCCGGCGCCCTGGGCCTCAGGCGTCACCGCGAACTTATCCAGGTAAGGGACGCCATCAACGCCACGCAACACGATGGCCATCGCGCCCATGGATTCACTGCACAACACGCACTCCAGCGGCAGGTCGTCGAAATAGCCGGGCTTGAGCTTGCGGTCAAAGCTCTGTTCCAGCAGGCGAGCAGCCTTTTCGCGCAAGTCAGCGCTGAATTCACTGAATTCCAGGATCTCTTCGCCAACCCTGATCAGGGTTCCTGCGCCACGGTGGGTAAACAGCTCCTTCGCCAGGTTTTCCACTGAAGTAATGGATACCGAAGCGCTCTCGGGCAGGCCGGAAAGCAGTTGGCTGATCTGCTCGAGCTTGAGCTGCATCCCCGAATGGACCCAGTCCTGGCTGATCAGGAAATCATAGTCGGTGCGCAGGCTGATGGCTGAAATGATTCTCCCGGACTCGTCCAGCAGGCCGCCGGTGCCGGTCAGGAAAATGATCTTGTGCGGTTTGACCTCCCAGATCAGCTCCCGGGCAGCAATGTCCGCATTGATGTTCATGACCTGTCCCGTGGCGCTTTCGCCGAGGCAGGCGACGACGGGCAGGATACCCCTGTGCACCACGTCACGGACTGCCTCAAGGTCCACTTTCCGGATATCACCCACCAGGCCAAGCTCTTCCCGGTCCAGGTAATCGCAGACAAACACACCGTGCTGGATACCCTGGGCGCGCACGCCCTGCTCGTCCAGTGCATTGACCAGGCGGCGGTTGGCCCGGTAGATCACGGGGCGCGCCACCTCCATAACCTCGGGCGTGGTAACCCGCAGCCCTCTCCGTTTGACGGTCTCGATAGATGCTTCTTGCAGGGCAACGTCCAGCTGTGGCCCCGCGCCGTGCAGAATGATGGGCATCAGGCCGAGGTTACGCAAAAATGCCAGGGCCGAGGCCAGGGACTCCACTTCCTCTTCCAGCACAGCGCCGCCAATCTTAATGACCGCAAACTGCAGCTCGGCATCACTGCTGTATTGTTTCAGGTAATAGCGGGCCTCCCGGCTGGTACCCAGCTGGCTCAGCACGTGACTGACCACACTCCTGATTTCAACCATCGTTATTCACCACCCGGCCGTAAAGCTCATAGGCCGTATCCAGCTGTTCCAGCGCCACCCATTCGTCGGTTGCGTGGGCCTGTGCGATATCGCCCGGACCCAGCACGATTGCCGGCAACCCGGCCGCGGAGAAAAGAGAGGCCTCGGTCCAGAAGTCGACGGGATCGCCCTCCGGCAACCCATTCACCTTGCAAAAGCGGCGGGCTTCCTCGTCTGTCTGCCCGGCCGCGGGAAGCGGTTCTCCGCAAAAAGGCACTTCCCATTCAACGCCTGCTTCACCGGCCGCACAAGCCTTGATTTCCTCCAGAAAATCTTCGTTCGATTGTCCGGGCTGCAACCGCGCGCTCCAGTGAACGAAGGCTGCGCCTGCAATCACGTTACTCTTGGTTCCACCGTCGACGATCCCGATATTCAGGCAGGTCCCCGGGTCCGCTTCATCCTGTTTTTTACCGCGGGCAACCTGCACGGCGCCTGCCGCCCAGAGCGCCATCTGGTGGTTTGCATTCTCGCTCAGCGCCCTGGCCTCCGATGAATGACCGGGGTTTCCCCGGAACCTGGTTTTGACAGAAAGGAATCCCCGGTGCCCGAGCACAGCCCGGCAGTTGGTAGGCTCGGCGACAATGACCTGGCTGAATTGCCGGGCCTGCTCCGTTTGCAGGAACTTCTCCACGCAACAGCCGCCGGCGCCCTCTTCGTCGGAAGTGAAAAGCAGCGCCAGGTTCTCTGCACCGCTGTCGGCCAGCGCCAGCAGGCAGGCAGCAGCCCCCTTGATGTCGCAGCTTCCCCGGCCGTAAGCGCGGCCGTCCCGGACATCAAGGACATGAGGATCGCTTGACCAGCCGTCCCCAACCGGCACGGTGTCCAGGTGCACATTGAACAGGATGGTCGGTTGTCCCCTGATTGCCAGCCATGAAACATGACCCTCGCCATGGTCCCAGGTGCGGATTTCGAAATCGCCGTCGAGCTGCTGCGCACAATAACGGAACACGGGAGAATCGGCTGCGATATGTCGCGGCGGATTCTGGGTATCACAGGCCACAAGGGCCTCCAGGTGACCCAGGATCGCGGCAGAATTCATCCCGCCGATCCCCTGACTTTTCCGGCCAGCGTGGTGCTCTGACCTAGCAGCTTGATGAAGCCAACCGCCTCCTCGGGCGTCCAGTCGGCGCTCTGGGCGTAGACCGCGTCGGGATTCTGCAGGCGGTAAGGCGAATCGACCGATACCGCCGTCAATGAACCGCCCTGGGTACGTAGCACGACCTCGCCGGTCACCATTTCTTGCGAGCTTTGCAGGTAAGCCTCCAGGTCATGCTTGTGAGGCTCATAGAAAAACCCGGTATAAACCAGCTCGGCCCAGCGGTTGCTGATCAGCGTGCGAAACTGGTTCTGAAACCGGGTATTTACCGTGTCTTCCAGGGCCTGGTGTGCGGCAAGCAACGCATCGATACCGGGACACTCGAACGCAATACGGCCTTTCAGCCCGATGCTGACGTCGCCGGTATATATGTGCCTGCCGACGCCCCAGGCGCCGAGTTTTTCATTCAGGGTTTTCAGAATCGCGGGGCCATCCATGGTTTCGCCATCCACGCTCACCGCCACACCCTTCTTAAAACCCAGGCTGACTTCCAGTGATCCCTGCGGCCAGTCTTCGCGGCCCGCGGTCAGGGTCCAGGCATCCTCCGCCGGGGGTTTGTACTCGTCGATTTCGCTGCCGGAAATGGTCACGCCCAGCAGATTTTCGTTGATCGAATACCGGCTTGCCGAGGCATCCACCTCGATACCGGCATCCGCCATGACCTGCAACTCGTAATCCCGCACGGCCTGGACC
>JARFQZ010000224.1 GCA_029287515.1 Lysobacterales bacterium | reverse complement strand
TTCGACCCAGGCAGAGCAGTCTGCCGGAAGTTCTTATCAGTACAATGGGTTTGACCTGGGCGGAGGGCTGGTGCGCCATGAACTCCACAGCAGGCTGGCCGGCGAAGGTGCGGAGTGTGGTTTCGACGGCGCCTTCGTTCTCGACCGGAAACGACACGTGGACAATCATATCAGCGTCGACCACGCCGCGCCGGGCCGCCGCAGCAGCCAGTTCTACCGGGGGGTGCTGGGCGACACAAGCCGCGGTGTTTACAATGGCAAGGCGCTGATCCGGGCGGGTACGGACGATTCCGACGTTCACCACTCAAATGCCAACCTGTTGCTGTCCAGTCTGGCGGAAATCGACACCAAGCCCGAATTGGAGATCTACGCGGACGAGGTGGAAGCAAGCCACGGCGCCACGGTCGGCCAACTCGATGAAGACGCGGTGTTTTACATGCGCACCCGGGGTTTGAGCGACGCCCGTGCGCGCCGTCTTTTGACCACCGCGTTCTGCCGGGCTGTGACTGATCGCCTCGCAGACAGGGAACTGGCAGAAAAACTGGCCGGCCTGGTCGATGAGGCCATGCCTGAATCCATGCCTTTCGGGGAGGAATAACAGTGAGCATTGTCCGGCCTTTCAACGTTGAACAGGTACGCTCGGACTTTCCGGTGCTGAACCGTGAAGTGCACGGCAAGCCCCTGGTGTATTTCGATACCGCCGCATCGGCGCAGCGGCCTGTTGCCGTTATCGAGGCGATAGATGATTTTTACCGGCGGCACAATGCCAACGTGCACCGGGGTGTTCATTCGCTGAGCCAGGAAGCCACGGATCTTTACGAGGGCGGCCGCAAAAAACTGGCGGACTTCATCAACGCGGCATCCGACAGGGAAATTGTGTTTACCCGGGGCACGACCGAAGCAATCAACCTGGTGGCACAGAGTTTTTTGCGGCCCGTGCTGAACCCGGGCGACGAAATCCTGGTCTCGCACATGGAACATCACGCCAATATTGTTCCCTGGCAGATGCTCTGTCAGCAGACTGGTGCCGTGTTGAAGGTCATCCCGATCAATCAGCGCGGAGAACTGGAAATTGAATCCTTGCCGGACCTTCTGACCGAACGGGTCAAACTGGTCGGGCTGGTCCACATTTCCAATGCGCTCGGTACCGTCAACCCGGTTGCAGAAGTCTGCCGCATGGCGAAGAAGTCCGGCATCCCGGTATTGATCGACGGTGCTCAGGCAATGCCCCACACCCCCGTGGATGTGCAGGCGCTGGGTTGTGATTTTTACTGCCTGTCCGGCCACAAGATGTACGGTCCGACGGGGATTGGCGCCTTGTGGGCCCGCGAGGCCACCCTGGAAGCCATGCCACCGTGGCAGGGCGGCGGCGAAATGATCCGGCGGGTCACTTTCGAAGACACGACCTGGAACGATGTTCCGGCGAAGTTCGAAGCCGGCACGCCCCATATCGCCGGAGCGATCGGTTTAGGGGCGGCGGTCGATTACCTGTCGTCCTTTGACCCGGCAGAAATCGCCGTGCATGAAAACACCGTGCTCGAGTACGCCAGCCAGCGGTTACAGGAAATTGAAGGCCTTCGAATCATCGGCACGGCGCACCACAAGGCGGGAGTCATCAGCTTCACGCTGAAGGATGTCCATCCGCATGACCTTGGCACGGTGATTGACCATTACGGTATTGCCCTTCGCACCGGGCATCATTGCGCCATGCCCGTAATGCAGTTTTTCGGCGTCCCCGCCACCGCCCGGGTGTCATTCGGCCTGTACAACACGGTCAGTGAGGTGGACGCGCTGATCGAGGCGCTGCTCAGCGCCAGGGAAATGTTCGTCTGAATCAGTCCCTGGCAAGCTCGATGTGGGTAACCCGCTGGAATCCGCGCGGCAGTTTCCGGCCACGGTGTGCGCGCTCACCCCGAAAGTGTTCGATGTCCCTGGCGCTCATCCTCAGGTAGCGTTGCCCGGCCCAGACCAGGATTTCCTGTTTCTCAGCCATCACCGTCAGGCCCACCATGGATTCTTCGCCGGCCTTGAGCCGTTTGGGGGGTATATTGATCAGCTTGTTCCCTTTGCCCTTGGACAGTTCGGGCACGTCCCCCAGCGGAAAAGCCAGCAGGTAGCCGTCAGTCGTTGCGCAAATCACGGTGTTCGATGCTCCAGGGTCGAAACCGACCGGCATGACCGGCCTGGCGCCCTGGGGAACTGTCAGGGCTGCCTTGCCGGCCTTGACCCGGCTGTGCAGATTTCCCAGTTCAGTGACGAAGCCGTAGCCGAAGGAACTGGCCAGGATGATTTTCCGGTCCGCCGGGCCGGCCAGCGTGTACAGGAAACTTTCCCCGGCCTGGATCGTAAAGCGGCTGGAAAGCGGTTCACCCAGGCTTCGTGCCGAGGGAAGCGTGTGCGCCGAAAGCGAGAAAGCCTTGCCGCGCGAGTCGAGGAACACGGCTTGTTCGTTGCTGCGCCCGCGTGCTGAATGCTGGTATTCATCTCCCGCTTTGTAATTGAGTGTAGTCGGGTCGATTTCATGGCCCTTGGCCGAGCGCACCCAGCCCGACCGGGACAGCACGATGGTCACAGGCTCTGAAGGCACCAGGTCTTCCTGGCGGAGCGCCTGGGCGGCGTCCCTCCGCACCAGCACTGAGCGACGCTCGTCACCGAAGACTTCAGCGTCTTCGAGCAGTTCTTTTTTGATCAGGGTTTTGAGCCGGGCCTGCGAGCCCAGGATCTTCTCCAGTTCGGCCCGCTCGTCCGAGAGGAGGTCCTGTTCGTCCCGGATCTTCATTTCCTCGAGCTTGGCCAGGTGCCTGAGTTTCAATTCGAGGATGGCTTCCGCCTGGGTTCCGGTAATTCCGAACCGCTTCATCAGCACCGGCTTGGGCTTGTCTTCATGACGGATGATATGAATGACTTCATCGATATTGAGATAGGCGACGAGCAATCCTTCCAGGATGTGCAAGCGGTCCACCACCTGGTCGAGGCGATGGTTGAGGCGGCGGGTGACCGTTTCCATCCGGAACTTCAGCCACTGCTTGAGCAGGTCCCTGAGGTTGAGCAACTGGGGCTTGCCGTTGATACCGATGATATTCAGGTTTGCGCGGTAGTTCTTCTCAAGGTCGGTCGTTGCGAACAGGTGGTTCATCAGCTGCCCTGTGTCCACGCGGTTGGAGCGCGGGACGATAACCAGGCGCGTTGGGTTTTCATGATCCGATTCATCTCTCAGATCTTCGACCATCGGCAATTTTTTCGCCTGCATCTGCGCCGCAATCTGCTCCAGCACCTTGGCGGGGGATACCTGGTGGGGCAGAGCCGTGATCACGATCTCGGCATTCTCCTTTTCCCAGACTGCCCGCATCTTCACTGAGCCGTTACCGGTTTCGTACATCGCCATCAGGTCTTCCGGCGGGGTGATGATCTCCGCGTCGGTCGGATAGTCAGGACCCTTGATGTGTTCGCACAACTCGGACACGGTTGATTTGGGGTGCTCGAGCAGGCGGATGCTGGCAGAGACCACTTCGCGAAGGTTGTGTGGAGGAATGTCCGTTGACATTCCCACGGCGATACCGGTGCTTCCGTTAAGCAGCACGTTCGGAAGGCGAGACGGCAGCATTAGCGGTTCCTTCATGGTGCCGTCGAAATTGGGCCCCCAGTCCACCGTGCCCATGCCCAGTTCGCGCAGCAGCGTCTTTGCGTAGGCAGTCAGCCTGGATTCCGTGTACCGCATGGCCGCGAACGACTTGGGGTCGTCGGGGGAACCGAAATTCCCCTGACCATCCACCAGCGGATACCGGAAAGCAAATGGCTGGGCCATCAAAACCATGGCTTCGTAACAGGCGCTGTCTCCGTGAGGATGAAATTTGCCGATGACATCGCCCACCGTTCGGGCGGATTTCTTGTGCTTGGACGTGGCGCTCAGGCCGAGCTCGCTCATCGCGTACACGATGCGCCTCTGGACCGGTTTCAGGCCGTCTCCGACATGCGGAAGCGCCCGGTCGAGAACGACATACATCGAGTAATCGAGGTATGCCTTTTCTGCATAGTCCTTCAGCGGGATTTGTTCATGGTCTGAAAAAGACTGGGTGATTTCGGTCATGATTCGGTGTCCACTCTAGGGCCGGATAACATGGGAATGAAAATGATGGAAAACAGGGCAAACGAAGCGATCCAAAGCGTTCCAGCCACCGTGATCCAAAGCTGGTAATTCTGTGGATCCATCAGCGGTGAAAAAACCCGTACGGTGGTGGTCAGCACCATGCAGGCCAGCAGGATGGTCGTAACGGGCGGTGCCTGGTGCACGTTTCTTCCGGTGTGTCCCAGCGTCACCCTGGCCATCATGCTCATGCTTATGATGCCAATGCCGCCCACGGCAAAAGCGTGGACATGCACGTAATCGGGCAAAGTGGTAAACGGGGAAAGCGCCCGCAGCAAGAAACCAAGATTGATCATGATGAATGATGCAAAAAGGCCCCACAACAAGGGCTTTTGCCAGATGCCCAGGGTGTGCCAGCCATTCACCCGGATCGAGTTGGAGACCAGCAGTGCCGCTGCGAGCAGGGCGCCGGCAAGATGCTGAGGAAAGAATACTTCGCTGAGCAGGTACAGCGGGTAAAGAATGAAGGTCGCGATGTCATTCCGGCGTGAGTTTTTGATCTCCACGGGGTAGCCCACGCCCCGTTGAGTGAAAAAAGGTATGACCCGCCGGCCCATGAACAGCACCATCCCGAGCACGATGTACAAACCACCATAGATGCCCAGCCGGACACCTGTTTCCAGGTAGCCCGCGGCACCCGCATAAAAGGCGAGGTTTGAAAGCGTTAGTAGCGCCAGGATGATCATGACGGGAATCTGTCTTGTTTGCCTGACCCTGATGATGGGTTTTGCGACAGCAAAGCCCAGTCCGAGCATGAACGCCATATCGGCAAGGGCGGCGTACAACAGGAAGCCAGTCCCGCCCGCCATGAAAAGCCTCGCCAGCACCCACGGGATGAATATCCAGGCCAGGCCGGCGCCGCTCGCCGTTTTTTCCCCGGTCCAGTTCCATGCCGCGGTGAGCAGGAATCCCGCGATGACAGCCATGGAGTAGCCGTACAGCATTTCATGCGCATGCCACTGGAACATGGAAATGCCGTCGAGTGGCAACTGCAGGCCAAAGCGGTAGAGCCCAAGCCAGCTGACCATGGCGATGATGGCGAACAGCGATGCGCCCATGAAGAAGGGGCGAAAACCCCGCAACCATATTGGCCGGGTGGTCAATTAGCTCCCTTGAACAGGCGCCGTGTATCAAAAAAGATTTTGTCGCTGGCAATTTTGCCGTCCCGGAAAGTGAAAAATTCCGCGCCCTCGATGACGACCCCGTTGATCCCGGTGAATTTCACCATGATTGCCGCGCTGTCATCTTCGATAATCACTTTTTTCAGATCGAGGTGCGCAACGAAAGGGGAGGTCTCGTCGAGATAGGTTCGCACGGCTGCCGCGCCAACCGCGGGTTCGGCCATCATCGGTCCTGACATCACTACATCGTCCGTCAACGGGATTCTGCTCGAGTCGTTTCGATTGATGGCTTCGATGAAAAGATTGATGGCACGCTCTATTTCCATTCGCTCACTCATGTGTTCTCCTCAGATGGTTGCCAGGTTTCCCTTGTCTTCCAGCCAGGCCTTGCGGTCCGGCGCACGCTTTTTGCCCAGCAACATATCCATGACCCGGTTGGTTGCAGAATGGCTTTCCACGGTCAGTTGCACCAGTCTCCGGGTATCCGGGTCCACGGTGCTTTCTCTCAGCTGCAAGGGATTCATTTCGCCCAGGCCCTTGAATCGGGTCTCAGTGACCTTGCCCTTTTTTTTCTCCGCCACGATGCGTTCATGAATGCCTTTTCGCTCTTCATCATCCAGCGCGTAGAAGGTTTCCTTGCCCACGTCGATGCGGTACAGCGGAGGCATTGCCACGAAGACGTGGCCGGTTTCGACCAGGGCCGTAAAATGCTTCAGGAACAGGGCGGAAAGCAGCGTGGCAATATGCAGGCCATCGGAGTCCGCATCGGCCAGGATGATGATCTTGCCATAGCGCAGGCCGCTGATCTGGTTGGAGCCGGGATCTACTCCAATGGCCACGGAAATGTCATGCACCTCCTGGTTACTGAGGACCGATTCTGACTCCACTTCCCACGTATTGAGTATCTTCCCGCGCAGGGGCAGGATGGCCTGGAATTCCCGGTTTCGCGCCTGTTTGGCGGAACCACCGGCGGAGTCGCCTTCCACCAGGAACAATTCGGTCCAGGACAGGTCCTGCGAAGTGCAGTCGGCGAGCTTGCCGGGCAGGGCGGGGCCCTGCGTGACTTTCTTCCGCACCACCTTGCGCGCTGATTTCATGCGCTTTTGCGCATTGCTTATGGCCAGCTGGGCAATGGCCTCGCCCTCGGTGACATTCTGGTTGAGCCACAGGCTGAAGGAATCCTTGATGACGCCGGATATAAAGGGCACACAGGCGCGGGAAGACAGCCGTTCCTTGGTCTGGCCGCTGAATTGCGGATCTGACAGCTTGACGGAAAGTATGTAGCTGATTTTTTCCCAGATATCGTCGGGAGTCAGCCTCAAGCCGCGCGGCAGCAGGTTGTGATGCTCACAGAATTCCCTCAGTGCATCGACCAGGCCCGTGCGCAATGCATTGACGTGCGTGCCGCCCTGGGCGGTGGGGATCAGGTTGACATAGCTTTCCTGCAGTTGGCCGCCTTCCGGCATCCAGCACAATGCCCAGCTGACTTCCGAATCTGATCCTTTCATCTCTCCGTTGAAGGGCTGTTCCGGAAGGCAGTCGTAGCCCAGCAGTTCCGTTTGCAGGTAATCGGTCAGGCCTTCCTGGTAGCACCATTCTTCTTTTTCGCCGGATTTGTCGATGGTGAGTGAAACACTCAGACCCGGGCATAACACCGCTTTGGCTCTCAGCAGGTGCCGCAGGCGTTTCAGTGAAAAATTAGGTGAGTCGAAATACGAGGGGTCCGGCCAGAACCGTATCCGGGTGCCTGTATTGCGCTGGCCGACCGACCCGACCTGTTTCAGTTCGCTGGTTTTGTCCCCGTTCGCAAAGGACATGTAATGCTCTGCCCCGTCGCGCTTGATCCAGACTTCAAGCTTGTCGGAGAGTGCGTTCACGACCGAGACACCCACGCCGTGAAGGCCTCCGGCAAACTGGTAGTTCTCGTCTGAGAACTTGCCGCCGGCATGCAGCTTGGTGAGGATCAGTTCGACGCCGGGAATCCCCTGCTCGGGGTGGATGTCGACCGGCATGCCGCGGCCGTCGTCGATGACTTCAACCGAACCGTCCTCGAACACGGTGACTGAAACCTGGCCGGCATGCCCGGCGAGTGCTTCGTCTACGCTGTTGTCGATGACTTCCATGGCCAGGTGGTTTGGCCTGGCGGTATCGGTGTACATTCCCGGGCGTCTTTTAACCGGTTCCAGCCCGGTCAGGACCTCGATGTCTTCTGCGCGGTATTTTTTGCTCATCCTGATTTCTTTGCGGTCGATGACTCTCTGGTGGCGCAAGGGATGTTCACCTGTTTACCAACGGTTTTCAAGTGGCTTGTGGATAACGTACAATGTGGCTCCAGAACTTATTCAATAATTTGACTTTAATCAGGCACGATACAGACACAGGGTTCTGGCATGACTTCTCTCATTTTCGTAACCGGCGGCGTCGTTTCCTCATTAGGGAAAGGCCTGTCTGCGGCTGCACTGGCAGCCATCCTGGAATCTCGCGGTCTCAAGGTGACGCTGGTCAAGCTTGACCCTTACATCAATGTCGATCCGGGCACCATGAGCCCGTTCCAGCACGGTGAAGTTTACGTGACGGACGACGGCGCGGAAACGGATCTTGACCTCGGGCATTACGAACGGTTTGTACGGACGAAGATGGGCCAGCTGAACAACTGCACGACCGGCCGAATCTACAGCAACGTGATCGCCAAGGAGCGCAGGGGCGACTATCTCGGCGCGACGGTGCAGGTGATTCCCCACGTCACCGATGAAATCAAGGACTGGGTGCGGCGCGCCTCGGAAGGTTTCGACGTGGCGATGATCGAAATCGGCGGCACGGTCGGTGATATCGAATCGCTGCCGTTCCTGGAAGCAATCCGGCAACTGGGTGTCGAGTACGGCAGGAACGCGATATTCATGCACCTGACACTGGTGCCCTTCCTGCGGGCCGCCAATGAAATCAAGACCAAACCGACACAACACTCGGTCAAGGAGTTGAGATCGATCGGTATCCAGCCCGACATCCTGTTGTGCCGTTCGGAAATCGAATTGAACGAATCGGAACGGGCCAAGATCGCGCTGTTTACCAACGTGCCCGAGAAAGCGGTCATCACCGCACTGGATGCAAAAAACAGTATTTATGACATCCCGGTGATGCTGCATGAAGAACACCTGGACGACATCGTGGTCGAGTACTTTGGGCTGGAAGACAAGGTAGGCCCGGCCAACCTCGATGACTGGCTGCGGGTCGTGGACCGCACCGTCAACACTCAACACGAAGTGACCGTGGCCATGGTGGGTAAGTATGTCGAGCACCACGATGCTTACAAGTCACTGACCGAGGCGATCGTTCATGGTGGGCTGCAGCAGCGTATCAAGGTCAATATTCTCCGGCTCGAATCGGATGACCTTGCGGATAATGACCTTTCGCAACTCGAAGGTGTCGATGCGATCCTGGTCCCGGGCGGATTTGGTGAGCGCGGGTTCGAGGGCAAGGTCAACGCAATCCGGCACGCTCGTGAGAACAATATTCCCTACCTGGGGATCTGCTACGGGATGCAGGCGGCAGCGGTCGAGTTCGCCCGCAATGTCTGTGGCCTCGAAGGCGCAAACACAACGGAAATCGATCCTGACACCCCGCACAGGGTGATCGGCCTGATCACCGAGTGGCTCGATGCTTCGGGCAAGGTGGAACAACGGGATGAAGACACCGATCTCGGCGGAACGATGAGACTGGGTGGGCAGAGATGCCGGTTGCGCGAAGGCTCCCTGGCCCGGCGATTGTACGCACAGGAAATCATCACCGAGCGCCATCGGCACCGTTATGAATTCAATAACCATTTCAGGGATGTCTTCCAGAAGAACGGCATGGTTCTCTCCGGCCTGTCGATGGACGAAACCCTGGTCGAGATTATCGAGATCCCGGATCACCCGTGGTTCCTGGCGTGCCAGTTTCATCCCGAATTCACGTCCAGCCCGCGCGATGGCCACCCGCTGTTCACCGGTTTTATCGAAGCTGCCTTGCGTCAGCAGCAGGGTGAATTGCCTCAGGGAGTGGCGCAATTGTGAAACTGTGCGGCTTCGACGCCGGACCCGATCACCCCTTTTTCCTGATTGCCGGACCCTGCGTGATCGAGTCGGAGCAGCTGGCTATCGACACGTCGGGAATCCTCAAAGAGATATGTTCCCGGCTTGAAATTCCCCTGATTTACAAATCGTCGTTTGACAAGGCCAATCGCACCTCCGGCAGCAGCTTCCGGGGCCCCGGGGTGGGCGAAGGGCTGCGCATACTGGCCGAAGTCAAGCGGCAGGTGGGTGTGCCGGTGCTGACGGACGTCCATGAAGACACCGACATCGCTGCAGTTGCGACCGTTGTGGACGTGATGCAAACGCCGGCCTTCCTGTGCAGGCAAACCAATTTCATTCATCGCGTGGCATCTGCAGGGCTTCCGGTCAACGTGAAAAAAGGCCAGTTTCTCAGTCCCTGGGAGATGAGCAACGTCGTGGAAAAGGCCAGGTCCACCGGTAACAAAAAGATCATGGTCTGTGAACGGGGCGCCTCTTTCGGTTATAACAACCTGGTGTCAGACATGCGCTCCCTTGCCGTTATGCGCGAAACAGGATGCCCCGTGGTCTTCGATGCAACCCATTCGGTCCAGCTGCCTGGCGGCCAGGGCGGGTCATCGGGCGGTCAACGCGAATTTGTCCCGGTGCTTGCGCGTGCCGCGGTGGCCGTTGGAGTTGCCGGTCTGTTCATGGAAACCCATCCTGATCCTGACCGGGCCCTCAGTGACGGGCCAAACGCCTGGCCCCTGGGACAGATCGAAGAACTCCTGGCCACGCTTAAAGAACTCGATGCCGTCAGCAAGCAAAGCATGCCGCCGGCCTGAACCTGACAGAAACCCAAAAGGAAATCTAAATGTCTGCAATCAAATCCATTCACGCAAGGGAGATCCTCGATTCCCGCGGTAATCCCACCCTGGAAGCGGAAGTTTCGCTCGAATCGGGCGCATTCGGGCGAGCGGCCGTTCCTTCAGGCGCATCAACGGGTGCGCGCGAGGCGATCGAACTCAGGGACGGGGACAAGGGCCGTTACGGCGGCAAGGGCGTCAGCAAGGCCGTGGAAAATGTCAACGGCACCATTGCTTCTGCACTCAACGGTTCTGATGCCGGTGACCAGGCCGCCCTTGATTACAGGCTGATTGAGCTGGACGGCAGCCCGAACAAGGCCAATCTCGGCGCCAA
>JARFQZ010000208.1 GCA_029287515.1 Lysobacterales bacterium | reverse complement strand
ATCTCGGGATGCTCATTATCGATCACCAGCATGCGCAGGCGGCTGTCGGCGCCATCGATCAACAAGCCGTTGGCACGCGGCGCAAGCGCCACGAACCGGGGTGAGAGTTCCGCCAGCGACTTCTCCATCACCTGCCGCCCGGCAGTGCTGTGATAAAAGGCCAGGTTATTGTCTTCGTCCAGGACCAGGAAACCCTTGCGCCTCTCCTCCGGCTCGATCAGGGTGATCGCGGCCGGCATGCCGTCAAATTCCCTGATCATCTGCAGGTGGAAGATGTTCTCGGAACCGCGAACGGGAAACAACTGCCCGATACTGCCATCCTGGTGGCCTGCCAGCACCGATATACCCCCCAGCAACATGCTGAGGCGGGTCACGGGGGAACCGTTCGTTTCGATCGTTTCAGCCAGTTCCAGCCCCGGCAGGGTATAGCTGTGAATTCTTCCCTGGTCGTCACCCAGGAACAGCCATTTGTGTCCGGAACTGATGGCCAGGGACGTGACGTTGAAGGGAGCCACGAGGTCCGACACGGAAGAATCCAGGGTGATATCACCGGTCAGGAAGTTCTCCGCTTTTTCAGCAAAATTCACCCTGACCATGCCACCGCCAGCGGCGGCGGCCAGCACCAGGCCCGTATCACCCTCGGAGTAGGCCATCGCGGAAAGATTCGAAGACGGCATGTTGAGTAATGCGTCTTCTCCGTAGGGATAGTTCAACACCGGCACGATCTCTCGTGTTTCGACGCCCCCCGAAAAACGGGTTTCGTAATCATGCTGGAAAATGAAGATTCGCCCATCGGACATTGCGTAGGCCACGTGTCCCGGGCTCTCGACGGCTTCGGCGCTGAAGACGATACCACCGGTAGCGGAGGCCCCGGGAAGCCGCGATTCAGACACCACGTCACCCTCAGCCACGTGAAAGAATTCCGCCTGGCCGTCATCTGCGACCCTCAGGCCCACTTCCAGTTGTTCCTCGATGGCCATGTACACCGTTTCGCTGCCCTTCCAGGAGGACATGACCGGGCCATCTTCCAGGTGACTGGTCGCGGGCATGAACAGGGGAAACACAACCCACAAGAGGTAAAAGAAAATCAGGACGACCGCGATAATCACCCCAACCCCACCGACTGCGATAAGCCAGCGCACGCCGCGATCCTTCCGCGAGCGCCACAGGTGAAATCGTTCTGACCGTCCCGAATCGAGAACGGTTTTGCGGAGAGTTTTGGCAGTCATAAACGCATGCTATGCGGGAAATATTACAATTCTGTTACAACAGCGAAATACCGGTAATTCAGGCCTGGAATCAAAACAGGCGATTTACCGGAGCGATTACGTATACTGTTTACACCAACTTGATGACAGGAGCGTGACTGTTCTGCTCTCGATGATTAAAAAACGCCGCTTCCTGGCCCGGATTTCACAGCTGAACGACTCCCTGGGCATACCCCGGGATTATGCCCGGGCGAGGTGCCTGCCAGTCCAGGTGGAGGCGACCCGGCTGGTATCCATTGGGCCGGATATTTATGACCGCGAACAGAAAATGCTGTCGGGTGCAGCCCGGGCGTTGCAGTCGATGCAACAAGCGGCTTCGGGCGATGGCGTGGAAATCCAGGTCGTCTCGGCCTTCAGGTCGGTGGAATACCAGTGCGGCATCATCCGCCGGAAGCTGGAGCAAGGACAGGACATCGAGCGGATCCTGCAAGTCTCGGCTGCGCCGGGGTTCAGTGAACACCACAGCGGGCGGGCGGTGGATGTCACTACGCCCGGTTACCCTGTGCTGGAAGAAGAATTTGAACTGAGCGAAGCCTTTGCGTGGCTAACGGGGAACGCCGCGGAATTCAGCTTCCGCATGTCCTTTCCGCGGGAAAATCCACACGATGTGGCCTACGAGCCCTGGCATTGGGCCTGGACAGCTTAAACAACAGGTGTCTCAGTGAAGTGAGCCGGAAATCTGCACGGCTTCTGGCTGGTCCTTATCGATCCGGGCAGCCAGGTCAAACGGCAAGTGAATCTGCTCCAGGCCCAGTCGGGCCAGCAACATCCTCAATTCCTGTTGCAACAGGGGATAAAGCTGCCGGGTCAGGCTGGCATGGTTGGAAGTAAACTCGGAAACGTCCACCGGGTCACCTTCCATCTGCTGGTAAATGGCTTCAAACCCTACCGACGCCACGAATTTAGGCCCGGGCTCCCCTTTGGATCCGCCTTTGCAGGTCAGGCGCGCACTGACCTGGTAAGCGGGAAGTTCATCGCCGCTGTCTGTGTTCAGCATGCGCGGCGTCAGGTTCAGTTCAACCTTTGCTTCCTGGGCGCCCGGTTCTTTGCTCACCTCGATGAGCTTTGCCTTCAGGCTGGAAGTCTGCACGTGCTGCAACACGAATTGATCGAGTAAATTCATCTTCTGAAGATGTGAGCGGCACAGCGCGCTTTCAAGTCATCAGCACCGTGTCTGCAGCGCGCCAGAAATACCAGGTCGCCGCAGAGCGATAGGGCGCAAGGTGGGCGGTTCGCTCAGCGACTGTCTCCGGCAGCGGTAATTCCTCTATCGAATAAATGGCTTGCACGCCTTTTTGAACCCCAAGATCAGCGGCGGGCATGACGTCCGGACGCCCGAGATTGAAGATCAGGAACATCTGGGCCGTCCAGGGTCCGACCCCCCTGACCTGGCATAGGTTGTCTATGATTTCCTCGTCCGCCAACCGGCCCATCCTGTGCATGGGAACCAGTGACCCGTCGACTGACTTGTCCGCCAGGTCGAGAACGGCCAGCGCCTTGTTCCGTGATAACCCCACCCTCCGCAGGGTTTCGATGTTCATGCGGGTTGCCTGGTGCGCCTCGGGCAGATTATCTGTAAACAGCGTAGTGAATCGGCCGTGAATGGTCGAGGCTGCCTTGCCGGAAAGCTGTTGATACACGATAGCGGCTGCCAACGCGTTGAACAGGTCGCGGTCTCGGGCGACTTTCAATTTCAACGGGCCGCACTGGTCGATAAAATGACCCAGCGCGGGACAGTTCTGGCGCAAGCTGGAAACTGCTTCCCTGCGGTTATAGCGAAGACGGCTCATCTTCGGCTTTCAGCAGGTCTTCCATTCTCCGGTTCATGGCGTTGTACTTGAACTGCGGAATCCGGTAAGCCCATCCCCGGACCCGATCGTTGATTGCATCGGCACGGTCCCGGGTGTCTGCTTCGGTGGTGTCGCCTTCGGTCCCGGCCCCTACACCGGTTGTATACAACTGGGCTTCGAGGTGAATCCAGAATTCACTCTCACCGCCCTCTTCCGGCCCCGCTCGCTCGAGCATGGCAGCCTCGATCACCAGGCCGTCAGCGGTCAGCAGGTACAGGCGGCCGGCGCCGTCCCAGTCCAGTTCTTCCCGTGCCGCGACTTCGTCCAGTTCCAGGCCTGCCAGAACGTTACCCAGGGCATTGACCGACCAATCCGACTTGGCCTCCCTGCCTTCGGGAATGTTCTGTAGCTGGAAATTTTCATCGTCAGCCGAGGCCTTGATAATCTTCACCACCTCTCCATCCGGATGGGTCAATTCGACCTCCACCACTTCTGCGTCTGAAATGTCGACAATCGAGGTCTCCAGCCAGGCGGACCGCTCGACCGGTACGTTCATTACGGTATCGATCAGGGCACTCGATTCCGAGTCCGCCAGGCGCACGTACTGGCCGGTGCGGCCCCGGGCGTTATTACCCACGATCACCGGAGAAAGACCGGTTTCCGGCGCAAACGAGACCATGGTTCCGCCGGCGGATTCCAGGCTGACGTCTTCCACGCCGAGCCGGTCGTAATATTCGGGATTGGCGGTTTTGGGTTCGACGAGAACGGCCTGCGCGAGACCGGATAGGAGTTCCCTGACCTTATCCCAGTCAGCACGGTAACCGGAGGCTTCGTTCACCTGCCACAGGTCACCTTTACGTTCCAGGGTGGCGACCGTGCGGCCACCGGCAGCGGTTAGCCGCAGCCAGCTGATTTCATTGACCTGATCTTCCAGCCCGGGAATGAAACGCCCGGATTCCGGGGCGATGTCTTTTGCTGTTTGCTGGGGGAGAATCAGCACCACCGCACCCACCAGGAAGGTGGCCAGCAAAAGCCACGAAAAATGCATTCTGCTCATGCGGCATCCACCTGTTTCAATTGTGTCCGGGTCTGTTTACGCCGGCGCCGGCTTCCATACACCAGCGCGACCATCATCACGATGGCTGGAACCAGGGCAATATTGATCAGCTTCAGGCGTGTGCCCAGGCTGTTGATGTCGCGCTGAAGATCGTGCTGAACCTGCCTCAGTTCACGCCTGATTTCGAACTTGCGGTCCATGAACCGCTGAATTTCCTGTTGTTGCTCCGGGCTGATAACCGTCAGTTCGCTTTCACCTTTCGCCGCCTGCAGTTCGGTGAGGGTCTGCTCCGTGTCTTCCAGTTCCATTTGCAGCCGCTCTTCGGTGGCGCGATAGGATTTCTCCGCCGCCACCCGGATTTCGTCCACCCGCTCGAATGGCCGGCCTGAACTGGCGCGGGTACGAATACTGATCAGGTCACGGTTGCCGAGCATATTGTCGACCGCATTGACGGCCATCGAACCGTTATCGGCAAACGCCGTGGTGATGTCCTGTCCGAAAAACGGCTGGCGCTGAACCCACATCCGGTCCGATAACACATCGGTGTCGGCAATCAGCACGACATTGATGCCCACATCATCCGACTCGGCCAGGTGGTCACCTTCAGCGCCTTCCGGCTGAGCCATCGATGCGGCGACCTGTCCCGTCACCCGCGCAGCCAGCGCATAGCGCTCCCCGGTAGGATTGAAGCCCGTCATCAGGTCAGACGGGGCCGTCAGGAACCTCAGCCGGGAAGAATCCATCGGCGACGCGTTTTCGCTGCTCATGACCAGCGGCTCGAATTGAGTATCCGACCCCTCTTTTGCGGCAAACCAGCCGACGGATGAGAAATTTACGACCTCCAGGTCCGAGGTGATGATGTCCTCGTCATCGAGCCCCTCGGCAGGCACCGAAAGAATGCCGATGTGCCGTGCCCTGCTGGTGCCTGCACCAAACTGCAGATCCCCGATCACCCGGGTGGGATCATAGTCGACGCCCCAGGCATCCAGCATGGTCCCCAGTGAAGACGAACTCCCCGCCTGCATCTGGGCCATCGGATCGGCCGGATTGCCCCGGTCCATTTCAGCGTAGGGGTCGAGCCAGGCAATCAGGTGGCCGCCACCCAGCACAAACTGTTCAACCTGGTAGAGCATCGATTCGTCGAGGCTCTTGGGATGCACCAGCATTAAAACGTCGATCTCGGGCGGTAAGGAACCGGCTTCCGCGTCTATTTCCTGGATCTGGAACAGCTGGGAAAGCTGCTCATGCAAAACCCACGCAGGCTGGGGCGACTGCGTGGCCGGATTGAAACCCTGCCTCATTGAAAGCGAAGACATCAATCCCAGGATTCTTCTTTCGGGGTTGCCCAGCGAGGAAACCATCTTGGCCAGGTCGTATTCGAGGAATTTTTCTTTTGAAGGCTGCAGGAAAGGCATGGCCTGGATATCGTCCAGCGAATTGCTGCCGGCAACACCCAGATACAGGGAATCACCTGATGCACCTACCGGAACGCCCTGCAGGCCGAAGGCCGCCGCCTGGTCTTCGTCTTCGGAGAACGGCTCGGGATCGACGCGTTTCAGGGTCAGCTTGTCCGGGTTCTGGTTAACAAATTCCTCAACCAGTTCATCGACGCGCCTTGCATAACTGCGTATCTGCGGCAAATCGCGGCTCGCGCCCTCGGAGAAGAACAGGTAGAGCGTCACCGGCTCCTGCAGGTCACGAAGAATATTGCGGGTTCCTTCGCTGAGCGTATAAAGCTGGTTCTCGGTCATATCAAGACGCAGACCGCGCAGCAGGTTGCTGGACAAAATGCCGGCCGCCACGAAAAACACCACCAGCAGTACCAGTGAACCCATTGAATAGAATGATTTTTTCTGCATGTCCGCTACCTCAGTCGGCCTTCTTCAGCTCAAGGACAATGGTGTTGGCCAACAACCACACGGTGATGACCAGTGCGAAATAGACCAGGTCCCTCAGGTCGATGACGCCCCTGGAAATGTCTGCGAAATGCGCCAGGAAACTGAAGCTCGCGATAGCGTCCAGCAAAGCCTGTGGCGCCCAGCCGGAAAACAGGTTCATGACCATCGGCAAGCCGCTGAGCAGAAAACCGAAGCAGACCACGACACTGAGAATGAACGCGACTACCTGGTTCCTGGTGACCGCCGACATGCAGGACGCAATGGCCAGGAAACCACCCGCCATGAGCCAGCTCCCCAGGTAGCCTGCAAGGATTACGCCGTTGTCCGGCTGTCCCAGGTAATTGACCGTCAGCCAGACCGGAAATGTCAGCAGCAAAGCAGCACCCACGAAAAACCAGGCGGCCAGGAATTTACCGACGACTGCCTGCCAGGCCGTCAGCGGCAGGGTCAGCAGCAGTTCCACCGTGCCTGAACGCCTCTCCTCCGCCCACAGGCGCATTCCGATCGCGGGCACGAGGAACAGGTACAGCCAGGGATGAAACTGGAAAAAGGGTTCGAGGTCGGCGATTCCCCGTTCGTAAAATGAACCGATGTAAAAAGTAAACACGCCGGACATCACCAGGAAAATCACGATGAACACCCATGCGACCGGTGTCGAGAAATAACCCGACAGCTCCCGCCTCGTGACATTCAATACAGGGCCGATTGAAGTAGCCATTACGACACCTCCCCTTGCGTGACCTGCCTGAATACCTCATCCAGTCTGCCAGCTTCAAGTCTTAACTCACTGACTTGCCAGTTGTTTTCTCGGACCGTGTCGGAAATAACCTCGAAAAGCTTCTTGCCATCGGCTGGAAAGACGGTCAGTTCTCCCTCGCGTAATTCCACCTTGCGGGCTTGCGGTAACTCGCTGAGTACGCTGGCTGCCTTTTCCGGTTGTTCCACCACCAGGGTGATCGCGTCATGATAGCGGGACCTGGCGATCAGGCCCTGCGGCGTGTCATCCACCAGCAGCCGCCCGTCTGAAATGATCATTGCGCGATTGCACAGAGCGTCCACTTCTTCCAGCAAATGGGTGGAGATTACGATGATCTTCTCGCTGGACATATCGCGGATCAAATGCCTGACCTCGTGTTTCTGATTGGGGTCCAGGCCATCCGTGGGTTCATCGAGAATCAACACGCTGGGGTCATGAATGATGGCCTGTGCCAGGCCCACCCTGCGCTTGAATCCCTTGGACAGCGTCTCGATCGTCTGCTCAGGGACACGATCCAGGTTTAAGCGCTCGATTGCCGCACCTGCCGAGGTAATGGCCGACTTGCCCTCGAATCCCCTCGCCCGGGCGATGAATTCCAGGAAACGCCGCACCGTCATTTCACCGTAGCTGGGCGCGCCCTCCGGCAGATAGCCGATACTGCGCCTGGCGGCAAGTGAATCCTCGACGATATCGTGGCCATTGACCAAAGCCGTTCCGGACGTTGGCGCGAGGAATCCGGTCAGCATTTTCATCGTTGTTGATTTGCCCGCTCCGTTCGGTCCCAGGAAGCCCAGGACTTCACCGGCGCCAACCTCGAAACTCAGCTCGTCCACTGCCACCAGTCCGCCGTAATGCTTGGACAAGGCCCTGGCTTCGATGCACAAATCATTCATGCGATATCCTCACAACTTCACCCTCAAAATTTAATTCCTGCAAAAATTTAAGTCCTTTCAAACAAAAATCAAGACTTCCCTTTCTTCATCTGTTCTTTGCCTGTATCTTGACCCGCATACTTATGATTTCGCTGGACTTCAAAGAACTCGACCATATACCGGAGGGCCTCCTCGAACGGCCGGCATCGGCTCTCTACCAGCAGATCGACGGACCCACGCTGATCCACCTTGAAGGACGTAACAAATGTCCGCTGGTTGTATCGGTGCTCCAGCACGGCAACGAAGTCACCGGCTGGGAAGCGATCCGCCGCCTGCTCAAAAGCCATTACCAATATGACGAACTTCCCCGGTCGTTACTTATTTTCATCGGCAACCCGTTGGCTGCAAAACACCGCCTGCGCCGGCTGGACGACCAACCCGACTTCAACCGCTGCTGGCCCGGCGGCAATGAAGTGGACAGTGAATACACCCGTTTGTTCCGGCAAATTCATGACCGGATGCGGGAGCTGGATCCATTGGCCGTCATCGACATTCACAACAACACCGGCCTAAACCCCCATTATGCGGCAGTTAACCTGATCCGTTCTGACTATTTGCGGCTGGCTTCACTGTTTTCTTCCAAGGTCGTCTACTTCACGATGCCGGCAGGCACGCTTTCGCTGTCGATGTCGGAACACTGCCCCTCGCTGACGCTCGAATGCGGCCAGGCCGGGGAAATCCACGGCACCGACCATACGCTCGCTTTCCTGGAAACCTGCCTGAACCTGGAAACCATCTCCGGCAAACCCGTCAATGCCGATGCCGTCCACCTGTTTCACATGGTGGCCACCGTGTATGTCAATGATGATGTGCTGTTCGGTTTCGGCAGGGTGCCGGCCGAGCTGGCCCTTCGGGAAGACCTGGACAAGTTCAATTTTTGCGAGTTACCGGCGGGAACATCATTCGGCGACCTGAACGGCAGCACCCGAAAACCCCTGCTGGCTGTCGATCCGGAAGGCGTGGACATCACGGACAAATATTTTTTCTTCGGACGGGGCGAAGTGGAAACGACCCGTGAAGTGATGCCTTCCATGCTCACCCTGGACCGCAGGGTGATCCAGCAGGATTGCCTGTGTTACTTGATGGACCGCATCCATTTCGAATTCGAAGAAGAAGTGCCCGGCCCGGATCCGCTGCCCGAAGGCATTCGCCGCTCGGACCGCCCCGGAACTCCGGTGCCATGATTCAAGGACCTATGACTTTTGTCACTGGTATGGAACAGGCCCTGTCCCCAATGATTAAGGCAGGAGATGACATAAGGAGCGCCAAGTGAACATGTGGACCGCAATCGTTCTGATCGTAATGGCAGCCATCGCCGGTGAAGCCTGGAGACATCACACCAGGGCCCGTAGTTCCAGTTCGGACAAACAGGAAACAGACCGCCTCGAACAGCGCATCGTCGAGCTCGAAACCGAATTGCGCGACCGCATCGAAACCCTCGAACGAATCGTCACCGACGACAAGTCCGACCTCAAACGCCAGTTCGACCACCTCGATAAGACGGGATGAGCAGGGAAGCGAAACTCCTCGATTGTGAGCCGGTTGGCGAAAGCCAGAGGTGAACCCAACATTGCCGTTGAGCGAAGCCGCCTTCCGCAACGCAGTTGCGGGAGCAGGGAAGCGAAACTCCTCAGATTTGCCCGAGTTCGAAGGCCTTGAGAACCGCCCGGGTCCGGTCACGCACGCCCATCTTCGACAGTATGTTGGAAACGTGATTCTTGACGGTACCCTCGGCCACACCGAGTGAACTGGCAATTTCCTTGTTGCTGTAACCACCTGCCATCAGTCTCAGGATTTCCGTTTCGCGGTCCGTCAGAGGGTCCGGCTGGTCGAGGCTGGAAAAATCGTTGTGGAGGTTTTCAAGCCCCTTGAGCAGGCGCTGTGTCACCGCCGGCTTCACGATGGATCCGCCTTCGGCCACGGTCTTTACCGCGTTGACCAGTTCAGCCAGGGCGACGTCTTTGAGCAGATAACCCTTGGCGCCCAGCCCGATACCGGCCAGCACCAGTTCGTCATCATCGAATGTAGTCAAAATAATGGTAGGGGGCAGAGCATCAGCCTGGGACAATTCACGCAGGACATCCAGGCCGGACAGTCCCGGCATGCGCATGTCCAGCAAAACCACGTCAGGCTGAACCTCCGGAACCATCCTGATGGCTTCTGATCCGTCCGCGGCTTCCGCCGTTACTTCGATTTCCTCCGACAATTCCAGAAGGCTGCGCACGCCCTTGCGCACCAGGTTCTGATCGTCAACCAGCATTACCTTGATCATGTCATCCCCTCCACGGGTATCCAGGCCTGTAATGAAAACCCGTCACCGGGACTCGTTTCAATCTTCAATTCGCCACCCAGCAGGCGCAGACGTTCCGCCATTCCATTCAGGCCGTTACCGGCCTCGACTTCACTGACCCCCTGCCCGTCGTCGCGGGCAGTCAGGGCGACGCCATTGACGTTCTGAACCAGGCTGAGCCAGAGGTTCTGCGCTCTCGCGTGCCGCACGCTGTTGGTGATCATTTCCTGAGCACACCGCAACAATACCTGCGCGCGGCGCGGATCGGTCATTGACAGCTCCGTGGGCAAGTCCAGGTGGATCGCGGGCTCAGGAACGCCGCTCACCAGTGTTCTGAGCGCAGCGGCCAGGTCGACCTTATCATCGACCCGCATATCATTGACCACTTCGCGGACATCCGCCAGCAGTAATTTGGCCAGTGAATGAGCCTGTTGCACATGTTCCAGCGCCTTGCCGTCCACCAGGTGGGTGGCCACCTCGAGATTGAGCGTAAGCGCGGTCAGGTGATGGCCCACCAGGTCATGCAGTTCACGCGCGATGCGAACCCGTTCGGCGATCCTGGTATTGTCAGCCAGCAGCGCCTGGGTGGCACGGAGTTCAGAATTTACCTTGCGCAACGCATCACGGGCGATGTGCTGGCGCAGCGCGACCACGCCACTCATGAAGGCAAACAGTGAAATACCCAGGAAAACCCCTCCGATGAATGCCGTATCGCTGAAAGATGCGTCCGAAATCGCATTGATCACGACAACCAGCAGGACGTTCTGCGAGATCAGCCAGGTGAGGGCCGCGGCCGCCGGCAGCATCCACGGCAGCAGGCCGGCAACGGTCAGCAGCAGGAGACCCCCAAGGGACGTTTCCGTTATCAGGCTGATACCCAGCGCACAGGTCGTCAGAACCGATAGCGTCACCAGCCGGTGCGGGATTCGGGAGCGTACCGGCAAGGCCCCGGTCTGATTCCAGTAAGTAACACCGAATACCAGGTGTAAAACCAGCCAGGCCAGGTACTGATTCAGATTCAGTGGATTATCCGACCAGAACTGCATCGTGAATAACGGAATCGAAGCACACAACCAGGTGAACAGCCCCGCATAGCGGAGCAGCTCAATCGGCCGGTGCCTGCTTTCAATGAATTCCATATGCGCTAATATTACTCCAGTCTTCAGGTTTCGATATCTCTCTAAAGTCATACCATGAATAAATGACAGCTTCCGATATCAATGTATCCCGCTACAGGGACATCGATCCCCCCTCGCTGGTTCAGTTGCTGGCCCGCTACGGGATCGAACTCGACCCTTCGCCTGCCGGCGCGCCGATACCCGGGTCATTCTGGGGTGACGAGGAAGCCGGCCTGCTTGGAAACCGTTTGATAGCGAGGGAAGACACGCCCCTGCATTCCATACTGCACGAGGCCTGCCACTACATCTGCATGGACCAGGACAGGCGCAGTGGCCTGGATACCGATGCCGGGGGCGGCTATGACGAGGAAAATGCCGTTTGTTACCTGCAGATCCTGCTGGCCGATGAAATCGCGGAGTTCGGCGGCGACAAGATGATGCAGGACATGGATGCCTGGGGTTATACCTTCCGGCTGGGCAGTGCCCGGGGCTGGTTCGGACAGGATGCCGAAGACGCCCGCTCATGGCTGCTGGAAAACGACTTGATAGATGGGGAAGGCTCGCCCACGTTCCACGTCAGGACCGACGGCCGGTCTAACCCAGCGTCAGATCGGTCTCGCAAGCCGGAATCCGTTGGTCGATGAACGAAATCGACTCCTTTTCTTCGCGGGCTGCGGCAATCCACTGCTGAACGGACTGCAGCCCACAAACAGCATCCATGAATTCACCCGCCTCGGGGCTGACGGCAATCTCGTAGGTGACAAACCTCAGTGCCACCGGCGCAAACATAACATCCGCAATCGAAAACGTCCCGAACAACCATTTCCCTGATGACCGGTTTTCATTCCGGCACTCACTCCAAATCTGGTCCACACGCTGGATCTGTTGCCTGCACTCCTCACCGAGCGATTGGGTATCCAGCGGACATCGCGCCCTGAGGTTCTGGGGAAGCTCATCCCGCAAAGCCAGGAAGCCCGAGTGCATCTCTGCAGAAATGGACCTGGCGTGCGCACGCTGTTTGTGATCTTCCGGCCAGTCAACAGCCCCGGGAAACTGCTCCCTGGCGTATTCGATGATGGCTGTCGAGTCCCAGATACTGAACCCGTCGTCGATCAACACCGGCACCCGACCGACAGGTGAGTAACGCGCAATCTCTTCCCTCCATTGATCGGTGAACAGGGGAATTCGGATCTCTTCGAACTCAATGCCACTTTCCGCCAGGTACAACCAGGCCCGCAGAGACCAGGAGGAGTAGTTGCGATTGGCGATGACGAGTTGAAGCATCGGTTTCCTGTTCCGCTTCTACCAGAGCGGCGGAAACGGCAGAAGCCCCTGGTGCCAGGCCACCGCAGCCGCGGCCAGCAGTCCCCCGACAATCAGCCAGGGAACATAACTGCGCTTGGGCCGGACCGCTTCGCTGGTCAGCACCGTATCCGGGCGCAGACCAGGCGCCTGCAAAACCCAGCGACAATTGGCAATTCGTATTTCATCGCCACTGGCCAGGCTGGCGCTTTCCACCGCTTCGCCGTTGAGCAACGTTTGCCGCGATGAATCGAGGTTGGTCAATACCAGGCTGCCGTCTTCGTTTTCACGTAGTTCGGCATGGCGGGGAGCCACGCCCTCCGCGTCCACACGCAAATCGCAGTCGTCCGCCCGGCCGATGAGGGACACCGCACCCAGGGGGAACGGCTGATTGATGACGGGGCCGGAGGCGCCTTTTAGCCGGTATTTACTCATGTCGCCTCTGATATGGAGCCTGGACTGGAAGTTACAAGCTCGCGCAGGACACTGGTCGCGTATCCGCCGGGAGGCAATTCGAAAACCAGCACCAGTTCTTCACCGGAAAGATCCCATCGCATGTTTTTCGGGAGCAGTCTCAACGGGCGGCGGGCTGATTTCACGCCGGCAGACTCCAGGCCGCTGACCAGCGTTTGCCACCGGCCGAGTGCAGCCTGTTCCGTTACCGCTGCGAGCCTTTGAACGCGGTCGCGGCTTTTACCGGGCAGCGGGCCGCTCGGATGAATGTCGAATTCATCGCAGCGGCGCGTCAACTCGGCATCGGGCAAGGTGCAGGGGAACATTGAGCGGCTTCCGTCCAGGCTGGCGATATCGCCGTCCAGCAGTCGATTCCACACTTGCCCTTCAACCCGGGCGGACAACACCTCGTTGAACAGGAAACTACGGACCGCCGAAATATAAATACTCTTTTTATTCCTGGGCAAACGGCCGCCATGCTCAAGCCATCGCGAACCCCTGACCACGTTCTGACCGCCATGTCCGAAACGCTGGGAACCAAAGTAGTTGGGCACGCCCTGTTGTTTCACCCTTTGCAGACGCTCCTGCAGTTGGCTGACATCACCGGCCAGGTACCTGACGACCAGTTGGAAACGGTTGCCCGCGAGTACACCACGCCGTAATTTCCGGCTGTGCAACTGTGCTTTCAGAATCTTCGCGTCGGGGAACTTCCAGGTTTCCCAGTCAGGATTTCGGGCTTCCTGCAACGCCACGGAGAACCATTGCCTGGTAACAGCACGCCGATCCTTCATTCCGGCGTACCCGACGTCCCTCCCGGATACGCCGGCACAGGATGCCAGTTGGCGGGCTACCCAGTCCGTATTCGCCTCACGCTTTTCAATTTCCAGCCACAGGTGGCTGCCCTGGCCTTCCGGCGTGATCAGGGGCAGCTCCTGCACCTGGAAATCATCGGGTTCAGCACGAATAACACCCTGGCACTCCGGCGTCCCAGCGACTCGGCTCCAGACCGGAAGACGCCACGAATTGTCCATCGATCAGCGAGAGGCGATCAACACGACAGCCAGGCTCGCGATGCCTTCGCCCCTGCCGCAAAAACCGAGCCGCTCGGTAGTCGTCGCCTTCACGGACACGGCGCCCGGTTCAATACCCAGGCATTCGGCAATGGCTTCGCGCATCGCCGGAGCGAATGGCCCGATCCGGGGCGTTTCACAGGCAATGGTCAGGTCGAGATTGACGACGCCCCAGCCTTCGCGCCGAAGCATTCCATTGACTGCAGCCAGCAGTCTTCTGCTGTCCGCATCGCGCCATTTTTCGTCCGAAGGCGGAAAATGCTGGCCTATGTCGCCAAGGGCGGCCGCGCCCAGGAGAGCATCGCACAGCGCGTGGAGGGCGACGTCGCCATCGGAATGGGCAGCCAGCCCCCGGGTGTGCGGGATCCGCACGCCACCCAGCATGACGTGGTCTCCTTCTGAAAATGCATGCACATCGAGCCCCTGGCCCACCCGGTAGCCCACGTTTTCACTCCCTCACAGACTGACGCTGCAGAATGAACTCGGCCAGGGCGAGATCTTCAGAACCGGTAATCTTGATATTGGTCGATGATCCCTGCACGAGGAGGGGATGCTTGCCTGCCCGTTCCATGGCTGCTGCATCGTCGGTTGGTTTCAGGCCGGCGGAAAGTGCAGCATCCAGGTTGGCTGCCAACTCCCGTATCCGGAACAGTTGCGGGGTCTGTGCGGCCCAGTAACGGCTGCGGTCAATCGTTGCTTCTATCCGCTCATCCTCGCCCGCCAGTTTCAGCGTGTCGCTTACCGGCGTCGCAAGAATCGCTCCATCAGGGCTATGCAAACCCAGCTCCAGTAAGCGGGACAGGTCTGTGAACGACAAGCAGGGCCTGGCCGCGTCATGCACCATTACCCATTCCGCCTGCGGATCACGGGCAAGGATGGAATGAAGGCCGTTCATCACGGTTTGCGCGCGGCTGTCACCGCCCGTCACGGTTCTGGCGCCGGGAAAAGCAGGCCGGACCAGTTCGTCGAAAATGCCGTCGTCGGATGCCAATGCGACCGTTACCGAGACCACCGCATCATGCCTGGTCACGGCCGTAATGCTGTGATGAATGACGGGCAAGCCGAGCACGTGGGCGTACTGTTTCAGCGTGGTGCCGCCGAAGCGGACGCTGTGGCCCGCCGCGGGAATCAGCGCATGCACCGCTTGTCCGCTCATGACTTACTCCCTGTTCTCATCGTCCCCGGGGGCTTTTTCGCCGGGAACCACCTGGTAAAACTCTTCATTTTCCTTGACCATTCCCAATTCGCTGCGCGCCCTTTCCTCCACCGCGTGCAAACCCTGCCTCAGGTCCTCCACCTCGGCCTGGAGCTCCCGGTTCCTCTGCGCCAGCGCCTCGTTTTCCTTTGCCTGCTCCTCAACGCGGACCGCCAGTCTCTTGACATCGCGGTAGCCGCCCTCCCCGAACCACATTTTCACCTGCAGTGCGATCAGTACCAGCAACAAGATGGCCAGGAGGGAACGCATCAGCTCCAGTTACGGATATTGGTAAAAGCGCCTGCACCGGCATAGGAGCCTCTTGAACCCAGTGCTTCCTCAATTCGCAGCAGCTGGTTGTACTTGGCGACACGGTCGGAACGGCAGAGCGACCCTGTCTTTATCTGCGTTGCGGTGGTCGCGACCGCGAGGTCGGCGATCGTGGTGTCCTCGGTCTCGCCGGAACGGTGCGAAATCACGGCGCTGAAACCGGCAGCATCGGCCATTGCAATGGCTTCCAGGGTTTCGGTCAGCGTGCCGATCTGGTTCAGCTTGATCAGGATGGAATTGGTGATCCCCATGTCGATCCCGCGCTTGAATATTTCCGTATTGGTCACGTAGAGGTCATCGCCAACCAGCTGGCAATCATCCCCGGTGAGCTGTGTCAGGATTTCCCAGCCTTCCCAGTCATCCTCGGCCATGCCGTCTTCAATGCTGATGATCGGGTACTGGCGCACCCAGTTGGCCTGGTACTCCGCAAACGCGGCGGGTTCAAATGACTTGCCCTCGGATTCGAGATGATACAGGCCGTTCTCGAAGAATTCGGACGAAGCCACGTCCAGCCCCAGGCTGACGTCCTGGCCGATCCGGTAACCGGATTTCTCGATCGCTTCCATGATGGTTTCCACGGCTGCCTCGTTCGACGGCAGATCCGGGGCGAATCCACCCTCGTCGCCAACGGCGGTGTTCATTCCCTTACTGTTCAGTACGGATTTCAGCGAGTGGAAGATCTCCACACCGCAACGCAACGACTCTTTGAAAGAACCCACGCCCCACGGCAGGATCATGAACTCCTGCATATCGACACTATTGTCCGCGTGCGCGCCGCCGTTGATGATGTTCATCATGGGGACCGGTAACTGCAGGTCATCGGTCTGGGCCAGGCGTGCCCACAGCGGCCTGCCCTCTTCCGCAGCCATGGCATGGGCCGCGGCCAGCGAAACGCCCAGCAATGCATTGGCGCCGAGATTGGCCTTGTTCGGGCTGCCGTCCAGCTCAATCAGCCTGTAATCAAGGGCGGCCTGGTCACCGGCATCAGAACCGTTGAGTGCAGAAGCAATGGTGCCGTTGACATTTTCCACGGCCTTGCTGACGCCC
>JARFQZ010000193.1 GCA_029287515.1 Lysobacterales bacterium | reverse complement strand
TCGCCTGCGTGCGTGTAAAAACACGCAACGTTATACAGCACGACCGGTTCGTCCTCGTCCTGGCCCAGCGCCCGCTCGGCCAGCTCATAGCCCTTCTCGTACTCACCGACGCAGCAGAGATTCTGTGCGCAGGAATAGAGTGCCCGGGTATCGTGCGGGTTCATCTCCAGGTGCCTCTGGAGTGTTCCCAGGGCTTCCATCCTCGCTTTCATCTCATCGTGTTTGCGGCCCAGCGAGGCGTAACACTGGGCCATGAACAGCGGCGCAGCGTAATCAGCCGGGTTCACTTCCATGGCTTGCTTGTAGTGCTCGATAGCCTGTTCAAAGTTACCCTGGGAAGAATTGGCCAGGCCCGAGTAATAATGAGCCTCCCACAGTTTTGGATTCTGGCGAAAAGCTTCTTCAAACTCTGCCTGGGCCTCTTCGTACCGCTCATTGATAAACAGCGAAAGTCCACGTGAGGCATGGGCTTCCGCTGAATCCGGATCCAGTTCGACCGCCTTCTTACTGGCTTCCTCGGCCTTCGCCAGATTTTCCGCCGAGGCATCCGCATAGCGGTACAAATGTGAATAGGCATCCGCCATGCCGGCGTAAGCCAGCGCATATTTCTCATCCAGGTCGATCGCCTGCTGGAACATGCGGATGGCGTGCTCATAATCGCGCTGCGACATGGAATACATGAAACTGCGGCCGCGCAGGTAATGATCGTAAGCCTTGGCGTCCGAAGTCGCCACGAACTGAATCGAGCGGCGCTCTTTGGGTGTCAGTGTCATCTGCAGCGCGTCAACGATGCTCTGTGCGATGTCGTCCTGGATGGCGAAGACGTCCTTGAACTCACGGTCGTAGGTTTCGGACCACAGGTGCTTGTCGGAAACCGCATCGATCAGCTGGGCGGTAATCCGCACGCGTCCACCGGCCTGCCTGACGCTGCCTTCGAGAACCGTCGCGACACCCAGTTCACTGGCCACCGTGGGGATGTTGACTTCCTTGCCCTTGAAGACGAAGGAGGAGGTCCGCGAAGCAACCTTGAGTTGCGGCAGCTTGACCAGCAGGTTGAGGATTTCCTCGGCGATACCGTCGCTGAAGTACTCGTTTTCCACGTCGCCACTCATATTGACGAACGGCAAAACCGCAATGGAATGTTCATCCGCCGGCGTGACGGCCGGAGGGACCACCTGCTTGTGTTCGGAAGCAGGTTGCGGTGCTGGCTGGGGCGGTGGCGCTTCAGGCGTCGCCGGCGCTGGTTCGGGCTCGACCGAAGGGGTCCGCGTTACGCCTTCCGGACCCAGGTCGAATGCCCAGGCCATGACCACCGCAATCGGGAATCCCAGCGCCACCAGCACAATCACCAGCGTGGATGTCCAGTCCGGCAGGTTCAGGCCGGGCAGCACGGTGGAGGCGACTTCGATAACGATCCAGCCGGCAATGGCATACAGCGCGATCACGCGAAATACGCGGCGGCGTTTCAATTCTGCTAGAAAACCCGGGATGGCGCACTCCTCGCTTGTTTATGACCCTGCTGACTGAAGAATGTACCAGAATTTGACATTGGGCAACCTGAAGTATTGAACTGTCACGCCAAAAGTCTGCTTCTGGTAACGTATGATTCATCGAAACTCCACCAGCGAGGAATGCAATGTCAAAGCATCGTGAGAATGAGTCCCTGGACACAACCATCGACAAGGAGCGGCGAATTCTGCTGACTGCGGCAGGCGCGGGCGTGCTCGCCGCCACGTTTGGCGGAACAGCCTTTGCGGGCAAGGTTAAAACCCTGCGCTGGGGCATCGTCGGCACGGGCGGCATAGCCAATTCCATGGCGCCGCGCATCAAGCAGGCCGGCCATGCCGAGCTGGCCGCGGTTTCCAGTCGCAGGATGGAGACCGCTCAGGAGTTTGCGGGCAAGCACTCGGTCGGCAAGGCCTTCGATTCATGGGCTGACATGCTGGCCTGGGATGGCGTCGATGCGATCTACATTGCTACCCCCACCAGCGTGCGCGAAGAAATAGGTATTGCAGCGGCAAAAGCCGGCAAACATGTGCTCGGCGAGAAACCGTTTGCCAACCTGTCTTCCTTGCAGCGCATCACGGCGGCCTGCCGGGAAAACGGCGTCGGCTTCATGGACGGCACGCACTTTCCGCACCATCCCCGGACCGCGCAGATCAAGGCTGCCATGGCGGACAAGGTGGGCTGGCCATGGTCGGTGGCGTCCGCGTTCCAGTTCGGTTTGACCGACATGAGCAATATCCGGATGAATCCGAAACTGGAACCCTACGGCGCAATCGGCGACGCCGGCTGGTACAACATGCGCGCGGCGGCCGAGTACATGCCGATGGACCTGGAAATCGCTTCCTGCGATGCCTACCTGCGGCGGGGTGAGACCGGTGCAGCCGTCAGTGGCAGCGGCGTGATCGTGTTCGAGGACGGCTCAACCACTACCTGGAACTGCGGCTTCGAGTCAGGTGCGGGCATCATGGACCTGAGAATTTCAGGCGCCAAGGGCGTGATCAAGCTGGATGATTTCCTGTCGCAGCGACGTGAAGACAACGCCGGCGTTTACGAATACCGCTCCGGCTGGGGCAATTCAGAAGACGTGGTGATCGCCTCGGACAAGCCGGGCTCGGCGATGATGTTCCAGGATTTCGCCGGCATGGTGGAAAATCCTGAATGGAAAGAGGCGAGCATCAAGGTCAGCGAACGCACCCAGTACCTGCTGGACGCGATTTGGGACAGTGCAGTGGGAAATGAGAAAGCCTAGCGCTTGAGTTCGGGCAGCTTTTCCCACTCTTCGTTGGAAATGCCATTGCCCGGAAACCCGGGGTTCTTGAACGGCCAGTCCGCCGCCAGCCATGCTTTGACCACTTCGGCCAGCTCGGTTTCCATGCCGCTGGCCAGTTCACTTTGCCTGGCCCACAGGTAGACCTCGGCATCGAAACCTTCCTTGCGGGTAGGGTAGATGTAGACACAGCCCAGCACCCGGGATTCATCCAGCGCCACCACGGTGTAGGCGAAGGATTTGCGGCGTTGAAACTCCTTCTGATGCCAGCCCAGGTCGATCAGGTTCTGTTCCAGGGTCAACCCCTCCGGCCATCCCGGACCCCAGATGTCGTGAATGTGTTCCTTGCTGGTGATGACCGCATCGTAGTCCTTGACCACGTCATTGACGGTCAGCATCCTCAGCCGAAACCGGTCCGTCTCCAACGTCTCGGGCACCTTGAACTCCGGGTCCACGAAGGGGAAAGAAGATTGCGCGTAACTGTTGGAAGACAGGCTCATGAAAATCATCCCGATGATCAGTATTGGAATTCGGTTTCTGGTTGAGACTTTCCTCACGCGGAGGCCTCCTTGATGCGCAGGCGCCATGTTTCCGGCCCCGTGGTGTGCACGGCGTCACCGTTGACGTCGACCGCCACGGTAACCGGCATGTCCTTCACTTCGAATTCATAAATCGCCTCCATGCCCAGTTCCGGGAACCCCAGCACCCTGGCGGACTTGATCGCCTGCGCCACCAGGTAGGCGGCGCCGCCCACGGCCATCAGGTACACAGCCTGGTTGTCGCGGATGGCTTCGATGGCAGCGGGGCCGCGCTCGGCCTTGCCCACCATGCCCATCAGGCCGGTTTCTTCCAGCATGGTGCGGGTGAATTTGTCCATTCGTGTAGCGGTGGTCGGGCCGGCCGGACCGACAACCTCGTCGCGCACCGGGTCGACCGGACCGACGTAATAAATGAACCGGCCGGTCATATCGACGGGCAGTTCCTCACCGGCTGCCAGCATATC
>JARFQZ010000155.1 GCA_029287515.1 Lysobacterales bacterium | reverse complement strand
AGGTGGAGGCACAGGGTTGTCTTGCCCGTTCCGCCTTTCTGAGCAAGCAAACAGATTGTTTTCGTCATGGCTCAATAACTCGTTATCCAGTAGCGCTGCTCCTGCTATTCTGACGCGAATTACCAGTGTCGTCCAATGCCGCTTGAGCAGACAGACATCACGCTGCAGCCAGATCCTGCAACGGGAATTACTGGTTTAGCTGTTGAGAAATAAAGGCCCTAGGAGCCTGTCGGACTTAGGCAATCGTAGCGAGCATGGTGGGAGAGCGAGGACAAATGACCATGATTTTGAGGCGCATAGTGGGCCTACGCAACGAAAAATCAGGGGTATTTGGGCCGCTCTCCCACCGGCGCAGTAGATTGTTCCTAAGCCCGACAGGCTCCTAGATAGATTTGAAGAACAGGGCCGCGAGGAAACCCATCAGCGTCGCCAACCCGATGATCGAGCCGCCCTTGAAATAGGCATCCGGCAACAGGGTCTGGGCGATCATGGTGAGCATCGCACCGGCGGCGAGGCCCTCGATGAGGGAAAGGGCCAGTTCCCCCGCGCCGACAAAGAACAGACTGCCCAATGCCGCGCCCAAACCGGTCAACAACATCAGCGACGTCCACATGGTGATGATGCGTGTCACCGAGAACCCCTGCTGTTGCATACCGATGGAACTGAACAGCGCTTCCGGATAATTGGACAGAAACAGGCCGGCAATCAGCGCCAGACTGATCTCGTGGTAAGTCAGGCTGGCGCCGATGACCAAGGATTCCGGAATGCCATCCAGGAGGATTCCCAGCCAGATCGCCAGCGGTGCGCCCTTGGTTGTCCGCAGTCTAGCCGCCATCTCCTCAGCGGCAGGCAGCAGCCGGCCGGTATCCAGATTTCTGACGGCCGTGCTTACCCAGCGAAGGGCCCGGTCGGAATCGAAGCCCTCCTGGCTCTCCAGGTAGGCCGTTACCTCGCCGTTCTTGAGGTACTCGCGAACCCGCCGTTGGACTTCCGGTACGGTCTGCAGTAATTCCAGGAAGTCCTGCCTGCGCAGTATCCAGACGGTGGTCTTGCGGGTCGCTACAGCCGCAGACGTGTGCCGGGCGCCGGTGAGAAATGCCATACCGCCGAAGGCATCGTAGGCATGCAGGATGGTGCGCTTGTGAGTCGGGTCACCCGGGTGGATCAGGGAGACCTCGCCACTGGCGATGACATACATCCGCTCGGCCTGATTGCCCTTTGTGTAAAAAGTCTCACCGCGTTTGTAATTCCTGCACAGCAGGCGGGAGGCAACGGCTTCCGCCGCCTCAGCCGGCAATTGCTCCAGTAAGGGGGAACGTCGGATCTGTGCGGTAGCGGCGCAGAAAGTGGCCTCCTGGCGCTCGAAGTGCACCACGGGTGGCAGGTGTCCTTTGCTGCCCAGGTGCTTGATTGATGTCTCGATCCAGGCTGCAGTCTGTTCGGCATCCAGGTTTTGGCGTTCCTGCAGGTAGGTGGCGACCTCCGTGCCACGCAGCCAGCGATGGACCGCCTGGCGTAACCAAGGCGAACCTTCCAGCAGACTGTCGAGGTCCTTTCTGAGTAACATCCAGACGTTGGTGTTGCGGGTGGCGACCGGCAGAGTGGCGTATGGCATGCCGGTCAGCACAGCCATGCGTCCGAAGGCGCTGCCATTTCCAAGCACCTCGAAGCGCCGCATCTTACGCCGTGGGTCGCGGAGTTCGACCTCGCCGTCGGCAATGATGTAAAGCGCATCGGGTGGGTCACGCAGGTCATAGAAAGATGCGCCTTTCTCGCAGCGGAGCGAGCGCATGGCATTGGCTACACGCTTGAAATCTTCGGGCGGCAGGTTCTGGAAAATATCGATGCGGTTCAGGTTGGAAAGAATACGCTTAAAGCGCTGGTGTTCCTGGCGACGCAGATGGTAGATGGTTGTAGAGGCCTTGCGGAGAAAGCCGCCGTAGTCGTTGATAATCTCATTGAGAATAGCGAACAACACCCCACCGATGATGCAGCCGGTGGCCAGCGAGACATAGTGGCCGCGATCGAAGGCCGGGGCGACAAGGTCGAGGGTCAGGGCTGCCAGCAGGGCGCCGCCGCCGAAGGCTACCAGCGCCGCTGCGGTGCGGTCACCGGGTTTCCAGAACAGCGCAGTTGTGGCACCCAGTGGCAGGGATAGGGCGCTGATGATGCCCATGTTAAATGCCGTTGCTGTAACCGATCCATCCATATGCAGTTAGCTTGACTAATATTATTGATCAGGGCCCGTCATCATTGTGACAGCAGTAGCGGAAAAATACAGCACTTGGTGATCGTGAAAACCGGCCGGAGTTATCAGACTGCCACGGCGGCGGGGTGGCGTGTGGCATATACCCACGATTACTAGAAATCACTAATCTGCCTTTTACTCTTTTTTACCGGTAGATACTTAATCATTGCCGTTCTCCAAACTATATGTCAGTTGAGGGCGAGTTTGCAGAGGCGATATGTCCATCCCAGAATAAACCCCTGACAGTAGACATTGCGAGTCACGGCGCTCAGACACGTTGTGTTGAAAACGGATGCGCTGTTAAGGGGATCGTGATGCCTGACAATGGGAAGCCGTCTGCAAAACCGAGCTGCGTCGAGTGTATGTGGTGCTTATGCGTTGTTGTGCGCCAGTGACGCGCTCATATCGCCAATATGACCGCCATCTCCCGGAGGGGCAAGGTGAATCGCCGCGAGGCGAGAGATGGTCGTCTGGAGGAGAGAGCCCTGGGGGAAGAGGCCCCCTTCCCCAGGGGGAGGGGACCTAAAGTCAATGACCGAGAAAACTAGAAATCGATCTGTGCGCGGAGCTGGAAGATGTTGGGATTGTCATCATCTTCATTCGGATCCACATCCAGGGTGCTCTCCGTCGTGAACGGATCGGCGTCGGCATAAATGTAGTTGGCCATGAAGCGTACGTATTTGGTGGCATACCAGTTGACACCGACAGTGACGTTGTCCTCCTCTCCGCCCTGGGTGTCAGCGTCGTCGAGGTCGATTGAACTGTAACGAACCGCCAGCTCCCAGGCGCCGATACCGCCCTTGCCAACGGTGCCTTTCGGGGTTACACGGCCGAACTTGCCTCCTTTGTACTTGCGCGATTCGCCGGTGATAAACCAGCTGCCATAGGCATACCAGCCGGTGAAATCCGGATCGCTGACTTGATCGCTCTGCGCATTGACGCCCATGTACTCGCCCTGTAAGGAGAATGGGCCGAGCACGGTCGCGGCTTCCACACCGTAACGGACGAAGGTGTCCGGTTCGGGGATATTGCTGGTGTTCACCAGGCGCGTACTGGTCTGATGCGACTCGGGGCGGGCCCGGAAGCGGACATCGTTGTCATTTGGGTCTTCCCAGGCACCGGCCAGGCCCAGGTGGAACACCTTGGTTTTTTCGTTCCAGGGCGCCCAGGTGATGCGCGCGCCTGCGCCGTAGCCTTCATCACCGTCGGTGTCATCGCCTTCTTCCCGGCCGTACACAGAGGCACCCCAGGTCCAGTGGTCGCCGCCATAGTTTGCGCCCAGACCGATGCGGCGGCTGGTGGCGAAGGCGTTGGTGGCCATGGCGCGCTCCATGAAGGTGATGTACTTCGAACTGGTCAGTTCTTCCAGGCCAAAGGGCTGCTTGAACTGGCCGATCTTGAGCTTGACGGGTTTGAATCCCGTATAGCCGATA
>JARFQZ010000096.1 GCA_029287515.1 Lysobacterales bacterium | reverse complement strand
ACACCATAAAAGGGAGAGACAATATGGCAAGGAAGATTAATTTTTTCATGGGGATTCCTTCCTGGGGATTCAAGCTGAAAAGACAGCTACAGATTATCATCAGAATTGTCAAGTAATATCGAAATTGAGTTGTTCCGCATGAATCATGCGACAAGCGCAATGCGGGTACCTGTGCCATTAGTCCCAGGACTTGAAGTCAGCCCCACAGAAGCCTGAAAATTTCCTGTGGAGCACGGGATAATCTTCTATAGTGGATCACAGACAAACATAGAGCAGGCCTAGCAATGATCAGGAAGTCCAATAACCGTTCGATTTTTGTATTGCTTTTTGCACTGATCCTGTTTCCTTTCACGGCGCTTGCCGAAGAAGTGACCGTTATGCTGCCGGGCGATGTGCCCATGACGCTGGTCAAAGTCCCTGCCGGCACGTTCCTGATGGGATCCCCCCAGGGTGAGCGGGGAAATTTTCTTGATAACGAAACGCAGCACCAGGTCACCCTGACCCAGGATTATTTCCTGGGCAAAACTGAAGTCACGCAAAAACAATGGGCTGCGGTGATGGGCGAGCCGATGCGAACGGATTGCGGCGACATTACCGTGGGTGATGATTTCCCGGTTTATTGCGTCACCTGGAACCGGATTGCCGGGCCCGGCGGCTTTATCGAAAAGCTCAATACTCACCTTGAAAGCACCGCGTTTCGACTGCCCACGGAGGCCGAATGGGAAAGGGCCGCCAGAGCCGGGACCACGACCCGTTATGCTCACGGTGACGTCCTGGAGTGCAGCGATGAGTGCGGCGCCTGCCCCGCGCACGACCCCAAGATGTGGTGGTGTGGTAATGTCGATCCGTTCGGTCCAAAGCCGGTGGGTCAGAAAGATGCCAACCCGTTTGGCCTTCACGATATGCATGGTAATTTGTGGGAGATCGTCAATGACCGTTATGGCGAATTTTCCACGGAACCTGTCACGGACCCGTCGGGCCCCGGAGGCAGCGGCGATGTGGTCATCCGGGGTGGGGGTAAGGAAGCCTGGATTAATCGGTCGGCATCCCGCGTCTCTGCCTCGCCTGATGACCGTGCACAGAACAACGAAGTCGGGTTCCGGGTGGCGGCAACCGGGCTTGAAGCCTCGGGATTCGAGATCAACAGCGGTTTGAACGACGCCTGGTATAACCCGGCGACCGATGGCCAGGGCTTCCTGATTTCAGTATTTCCTGACCGCAGCGAGATGTTCGTCGCCTGGTTTACCTTCGACGTGGAACGTCCGCCCGAGGATGTCATGGCCATGCTGGGTGACCCGGGGCATCGCTGGCTGACCGCGCAAGGGCCCTATTCCGGCGACACGGCTACCCTGAAAATTTTTGTGACCAAAGGCGGTGTATTCGACTCCGCGGAGCCGCCGACATCAACCGATCCGGACGGTGACGGAACCATGGTCATCGAATTCGCAGACTGCACGGCGGGTATTCTGAACTACACGATTCCATCGCTTGACCTTTCCGGTGAAATTCCGATTCAGCGAATCGTGCTGGATAACGTGACGTTGTGTGAAGCACTGCATACGGAATGAGGCAACCCGTCCTTCGACGGCGCGGGAATCACCTTTGATACAGGTCATTGTTGGCAACAATTCAGCCCGGTAGAGTCCTCCAAAGCACAGTAAAGGACTTCGAAATGGACGATTTTGTACACGCCGGAACGTATCAGGAAAACAGCCTGGCCCTGGATTCTGCACCGCTCCCGGGGCCAGCAGGTGAAGCGCCGCAATTTGAGCCGGAAATTCCGTCCTACCTGCAGGACACCTACTACTGGGCTTATATCAGCCCACGTAATGTCCGCCTGCTGGACCGTGAAATCGTGGTCCGGACCATCCTCTGGCAGCAACACAACCGCCTGCAGAAACTCGCTTTTTCCGAGATCGAACCCGGTCAGCGAGTGATGCAACCTGCCTCCGTATACGGCAGTTTTGGGCCCAACCTGGCAAAACATGTCGGCCCCGGGGGGCACCTGGACATCGTCGACGTGGCGCGGGTGCAGGTGGACAGCGCCTCGCGCAAGCTCAGCCCTTTTTCCTGGGCCCACGCCCATCACGCCAACTGCCTTCATTTCAACCGCGGGCCTTACGACGTCATCGTGTGCTATTTCCTGCTGCACGAAGTACCGGATAAGGTCAAACGCCAGGTTGTTGACCACCTGCTTTCTCAGGTCGGCACCGGCGGGAAAGTGGTCTTCGTCGACTATGCAAAACCCAAATGGTGGCACCCGCTGAAGCTGATCACCAGCATCGTATTCGATACGCTGGAACCGTTTGCCAAGGGTCTGTGGCGGCATGAAATCCGCGAATTGGCTACCGACGAGGATCGCTTCGAATGGCGCCGCGAAACCATTTTCGGAAGCCTGTTCCAGAAAGCGGTGGCTACCCGTAAGGCTTGAGTCTTCAGCCGGAGCGCCAGAATGGCTCCTGCTTCTGAAATTTCCGCCACTTCGGCTGAGTTTCACGGAGGCATTCCGCGAGGCGCATGTCCGACCACTCACCGACCAGCTTGTCGTGGCGTGTTTCAGCCCCAGCGGAATCCAGGCTGCCAATTGATTGACCGGCCACGCTGACATCGTTAATCACGCCCAGCGCTTCCTGCAGATGCTTCATCGAGCGCAGGTATTTTTCGGTGTGCTGTCCGGGCCATAGCGACGAGAAGAATTCGCATGCATACCGCAATTTCTTGCCGCGTTTGCGCAGCGTATGCCTTTTTTTGGCTGACATCCGGGACAGCGGCCGGGTATCGGACAGAAATTTTCTGTGCGACTCATCGAGTATGCCTGCTGCGAATTCGGTGACCGGCTGACCAGACAATGAGTTGTCAATTGATGCGCTCTGCTTTGCCACCCATTGTGTAAACCCGAGAACGAGCCGCGTGTACCGGACATCCCGGAACAGTCCGGCAATATCCCCGGTTACCCGGGCACGTTCCTCGCGGGCGGTTTTCCCGATGCGCGCTGCCGTCGAACGCCGGCCTGGATATGCGGACCGTACAGCAGGCAAAGTTTCTTTGACGAACACGTGCCAGTCCCGGGCGGGTGAAAGCTGTCGCTGGAACCATCTGAGTTCTCTGTTGAACGCCTTGCGCTCTTCCACGGGTAAGATGCCGCGGAACGCCCACAGGGCCGCGCGCAGGCGCCGGATGGCGACACGTGCCTGGTGAACGCCCTCGGGAAGTCCCGCCGCTACCGGCTGCTCATTGGCCCGCAGATGTTCCAGGGTGCTGTTCAGGATTGCCTCGAACATACCGGGTACGGTGATTCCCTGTGCAAGGCCGGATTTGTCTGCTTTGCCGGCCTGCTGGCGCAAAGCAGGCCGCGCCAGGGCATAGCCGCGTTCAGCCTTGGTCAGGTATCCGAGACTCAGATCCCCGAGTTCCGTGAGATTCAGCGCCAATTCCAGGACGGATGAAGGATCACCATCCAGCAGTTCCAGTTCGAGTTCCGAGACCGATTCGGAATTGCCGTTGCCCGCTTCAATCCTTCCAATATCCAGCGCCAACTCGATATCACAGCCGCCGAAACGCGCCGGCAATGTATTGCGCTCAACATCCGTTGTGAATAGCGGCACCAGCCGTTTGTGCCGGTTACCCAGTGAAAGTATGGATCTGACTTCCGGGTCGTCCACAGCCGCGATGACCGGAACGCAGTCCGGCACCCGGGAATTCCACTCACGGTAGGTCTGCAATCCCGCCGCACCAGGGACAGGGGACTTCAAGGTTTGTTCGTAACCATCAGGCAGCCGGCGGATACGCAGGGCAATGCCGTCTTTTCTGAGGGTGTGGCGGGGTGTGTCGAAGTAGGTGCTGACCAGCCGGCGGGTGCTGACAGCCCCCACTCTGATCTTGCAGACGAATTCAGACTCCAGGATATCCCGCAAAGCCGCCGGTGGCGCCTGCAACTTCAGTTCAATCTCGTCATGCATGCAGTTGGAACAGCCCTGGGGTCAAATGACCGGAATCACTCCCGGACGCTTGATTCTAGCATGGGGGCAACCCGCCAGAGGTTCATGAATTGGCCGCCACACAGGGTATCGATACCGTAAGGAACCTTACGTCATATTGGTATAACATTGATCCGTTAAGCCGAAAAATTACCCGCAATTTGACAGTCAAACAAATGGAACTACACTCACTCGAAACCGATCCTGAATATATCGCCCTGCAGACGGAACTCGTTCACCTGCAGTCACACATCGCGGAAACTTCCGGTCGTCTGCTGATCATATTCGAAGGCCGGGACACCGCCGGCAAAGGCGGCGGTATCATGCGGTTCGTGCGCTTCCTCAATCCTCGCCACTACCGCATCGTCGCACTGGCCAAGCCTACCGAGGTCGAACAGGGTCAATGGTTCTTCCAGAAGTACCTGAAGCATCTGCCGGATCCCGGTGAAATCGTGTTCTTTGACCGCTCCTGGTACAACCGGGCCGTGGTGGAGCCGGTCATGGGTTTCTGCACCATAGAGAAGCACAATATTTTCATGAAGGACGTCGTCACCGTGGAACAAGCGTTGATCAAGGATGGCATTCGCATCATCAAGTTCTGGTTTTCCATTGAGCGTCCGGTGCAGAAAAAGCGCCTGAACAAACGACGCACCAATCCCCTGCACATGTGGAAAATGAGTACGGTGGACGCTGTGGCTCAGCAGAAATGGGAAGATTACACGGAGTACAAGTCCAAGATGTTTCGCCAGACCTCCACGCCATCCTGTCCCTGGGTTGTCATCGACGGCAACCACAAGGATACGGCGCGCAAAGAGGCTATGCGATATGTCCTCTCCCAGATGGACTACCCGAAAAAGGGCACCGCCATGGAGCAGCTACAGCCGGACCCTGCGATTATAGAAGTCCTGCATAATCCGGAAGCGGCCGATCGATACCTCTCGACGCACCGTAATCACTAGTGAACACTGCAGGCCCGGATGGCCAGGTCCGTCAAACCACTGAACCTATCAGCCATTCATAGAAATTCTTCCGGATTTCAGGTTTTTCGGTTGTTATTCATCGATTTTTCCGAATAATGGACACTTTAATCCCGACATTTATGTCATAAGATATGCGTCGCTGTTTCGCAACTGACGGATAATGGATGAACACAACCGAAGCGGACTGGA
>JARFQZ010000073.1 GCA_029287515.1 Lysobacterales bacterium | reverse complement strand
GACAAGCCCATGCGCTGGCGGGAAGATGGCGAAGTCGTGCCGCTGCCGGGTCAGCCGGGCTCAAAACTGGACATCGATGCGGAATTGATCATCGAGGGCGGTGAACTGCAGATCATGCCCACCGTGGGCTTCTGGGCCGATCAACCGGGTGATGCTCCCGACGGTTACATGCACTACCGCGATGATGCGCTGAATATCGGCTTTTCAATACCGGGCAATGATAACAACATGGGCCTGGTCGACGGTGTCGAACCGGTCACGTTGTCGCTGAACGCCTGGGACATGACGGGAACACGGCTGGATGCCAACCCGGCCACCGTTGCGCGCTGGGTGGAAGGCAGCTGGTCAGGTTACGAGGACAGCGACGGTGAGGATCGCAACAACGACGGTGGATACGATGAAACCACGCAATTCAACGTCACCTCCGAGGCCCTGGGCGATCCCTTCGTCATCGAACCCGGAATATCCGCGGCGTGGTTCGATCCCAAGCGGAACGGAGAGGGTTTCATGATCGAAATCCTGGATAACGACCAGGCCGTGATGTACTGGTTCACCTACGACACCGAGGGCAACCAGGACTGGTACGTGGCCCAGGGTGAAGTCCGTGGAAACCGGATTCTGTTTCCCGAGCTGATCCAGGTCTCGGGTGGAGAATTCGGGCCAGGTTTTGACCCCGGCAATGTCACCAACAAGGTGGTGGGGTCCGCGACATTCATCTGGGCGGATTGCGGAAACGGCTCGATGGAGTGGGTGATCGACTCCGACGGCGGCGAACGCCGCAGCGGCCGCATGGACCTGCAAAGGGTGACTTACGTGATGGGCTTCGGTTGCGGCAGGTCGCCGCTGCCCCCGGAAACGCCGGCAGGGATCCTGAGCGGGTCCTGGTATGACCCCAGTCATGCGGGTGAAGGTTACGTATTGGAGATCCTGATCCACAATACCGCGCTGGTTTACTGGTTCAGCTTTGACGCGGAAGGCAACCGCCGCTGGTTTTTCGGAACGGGCCAGATCCAGGGTGATAAGCTGGTATTCGATGATATGCTGACGACCAGCGGGGGCGTGTTTGGCGAGGGCTTTGATCCAAACGATGTCGAAGTCAGCCCCTGGGGTTCGCTGGAGATGGAGCTTGCATGCGATACCGGAAGTTCATCTTTCGTTCCGACGGAAGACGGATTCCCGGCCGGCGAACTGGACCTGACCCGACTGACCTACCTCAGTGGCCTTTCCTGCGGAATTATGGAACAGGCCAGGTAAGACTGGAGACAATCGTATGAAAGACCTGCGCAAGTTTTATATTAACGGTGCCTGGGTGGACCCGGTTTCCACCCGCGAAATGGATATCATCAACCCTGCCAGCGAAACGAGCATCGGTAAGATCACCCTGGGCGACCCCGAGGATGTCAATCGTGCCGTGGCTGCGGCGAAAGAGGCTTTTGTCACGTACAGCCAGTCGGACAAGCAGGAACGCCTGGCGCTGCTGGAAAAGTTTCTCGCGATTTACAACGAACGCTTCGAAGACATGGCCCAGGCCATTACGGCAGAAATGGGCGCCCCGATTTCCATGTCGCGGGACGCGCAGACCGACGCCGGAGCAGGGCATTTGCAGGCATTCATCGATGCAGCCAAGGCCCAGGAAGACCGGGTCATGTTGTACAACGGTGACATAATGGTGCGTGAGCCGATAGGCGTCTGCGGGCTCATCACCCCGTGGAACTGGCCCATGAACCAGGTGGCGCTGAAGGTAGTGCCCGCACTGGCATCAGGCTGTACCTGCGTGCTCAAACCTTCGGAATTCACGCCCGTGTCCGCGGCGCTTTATGCCGAGATGCTGCACGATGCCGGTTTCCCGGCCGGTGTTTTCAACCTGGTCAATGGCGACGGCCCGACTGCGGGCGCAACCCTCTCCAGGCATCCCGACGTGCAGATGATTTCATTCACCGGGTCCACCCGGGCAGGCAGGGCAATCACCATCGATGCGGCGGAGACGGTCAAGCGGGTGACCCTGGAACTGGGCGGAAAATCCCCCAACCTGGTGTTTGCCGATTGTGGAGACGATCTCGAGACCCGCGTCCGTGACTCCATTGCCGAGTGTTTTTACAACACAGGCCAGTCCTGCGACGCACCGACCCGGTTGCTGGTTGAACGCTCCTGCTATTCACAGGTTCTGGACATCGCCGAGCGGGCAGGGCGGGAGCAGGCACTGGGCGACCCGGCCTCGGAAGGAGACCACATTGGCCCATTGGTCAGTGACATCCAGTTCGGACGGGTACAGGGCCACATCGAGCGCGCCGTTGAACAGGGCGTCCGGCTGCTTTGCGGCGGCGCAGGCAAACCTGAAGGATTCGAAACCGGCTATTACGTAAAACCCACCATTTTCGCCGATGTCAGCAATGACATGCCGATCGCCCGGGAGGAAGTATTCGGCCCGGTGCTCGCCATCATTCCCTTCGACTCCGAGGACGAAGCCATTCAAATTGCCAATGACACGCCCTACGGCCTGGCTGCCTACATCCAGACCGGTGACAACGAACGAGCGGAGCGCGTGGCGGCAAAATTGCGGGCCGGGGCGGTGCATGTCAACGGCGGCGGAATGGAATATGGAACCCCGTTTGGTGGTTATAAACAGTCTGGAAATGGCCGGGAAGGCGGCATGTTGGGACTGGATGATTACCAGGAGGTAAAGACCCTTCATTTCGGATGATGCCGACGGCCAAATTATTGCCTTTCAGTCTACAAAATGGCAAAGTGGAGATGCAATGTTGCGCCAAAGGGTGAAGCAGGAAGCTCATGTGTATGAAAAAAAAGGGAATTTTTAGTCTTATCGCCGCTATTGGCCTGGTTGCCGGTTGTGCGACCACGGCCCCCGTTCCTGAAGGTCCGGAACCCCCGCAGAACCTGCTGGGGTCGACCGACGAACTTCAGTTAATCACCGAATTGTCCATCGATCTTGCCAGGACATATGGCGGCGACCGGGTGATGGTCGTGCTGGGCCTGGAAGACACGCTGTTGGATACCAGGGGGGATTCCAACGCCTCATGCGCCGGCAATCGCCAGTCGATTCATCCCAAGCAGGATGATGCGGCCAGGCAGGTGCAGCGAATGCAGGAGGCGGGACTCAAGGTCATAGCCATGACATCCAGGAGTTCCGATTGCCTGGACGTAACCCTTCAGGAACTCAGTAGCAACGGATTTGATTTCCAGGCAAGCGGTTATCCTCCGGGTTTCAACTTTGCCAGCAGTGATGGATTACTCAGTTATGACCAGGGGGTATTCTTCACGACTGACCGCGGCAAAGGCCCCGCACTCAAGCAATTGGTCGAAAGTGCAGGAAAGCCATACCCGGCTTTGATCGTCGTGGCAGACAACCGGCAGAAGTACCTTAACTCCGTGATGAAATCTTTTTCGACATCTGCAATCAAGGTGCATACCTGGAGGTATGCCCGCGAGGAAAAGCAGGTAGCTTCAACGGGGAACTGATTCCGGCGCCGAATACATGATCTCGGTTAATGCGGACAGGGTCCGCATGGATTAATTTGTGCTCATTCCAAAACGAATGAGCGCCATGCAAAACTCAATTTCAGAACTCGAACCCCGCGCAATGTGGAAACACTTTGCCGATCTCAACGCCGTTCCACGTCCGTCGAAAAAAGAAGAGCGGGTCATCGCCTTCATGAAGTCGTTCGGTGAGCAACTCGGCCTGGAAACCCGGGTTGACGAGGTGGGGAACGTCATCATCAAGAAGCCGGCATCTCCGGGCATGGAAGACCGCGTCACAGTGGTTCTGCAGGGCCATCTGGACATGGTGCACCAGAAAAACGCCGATACCGACTTTAATTTCGACACCCAGGGCATCGACATGTACATCGATGGTGACTGGGTTAAAGCCAGGGGCACCACGCTCGGAGCCGACAACGGAATCGGCGTGGCGTCTGCCATGGCCATCCTGGCATCGGACGATATCCAGCATCCCCCTATCGAAGCCCTGTTCACGATTGATGAGGAAACCGGCATGACCGGAGCGATGGGTCTGAAAGGCGGACTGCTCGATGGCGATATCCTTCTGAATCTCGATACCGAGGATGACAATGAAATCACTATCGGCTGTGCCGGCGGCGTGGATGTAACCGTTACCGGCACCTATCAGCAGGAACAGCCAGGTCCGGGTAACTCAGCGTTCAAAATCGGCGTGACAGGTCTGACCGGCGGGCATTCCGGCATGGACATTCACCGCGGGCGTGGTAATGCCAACAAGTTGATCAACCGGCTGCTTTTCCTGGCTACTGAACAGTTCGGTATGCGGGTCGCATCGATTGACGCAGGCGGGCTTCGCAACGCCATACCGCGCGAATCATTCGCGACGGTCATGGTGGATGCATCACAGGAACAGGGTTTCAAGGCTTTTGTTGCCGGGGAAGCCGATGTTCTGAAAGCCGAATATGCTTCGACCGATCCGGGGCTGGATATCACCGTTGAAGCGGTCGATGCGACAGAACGGGTGTTTGCCAGGGATTTCCAGGAAAAAATTCTCCGTGCCGTGTGGGCCTGTCCCAATGGCATATTCCGTATGAGCCCCGACATCGGGGACCTGGTCCAGACTTCCAACAACCTCGCGCGCGTACGGGTCGGTGATGGTGAATACAAGGTGCTGTGCCTGACCCGGGGTTCCGTAGACAGCGAAAAAATGGACCTGGCCAGGGCGATTCGCTGTACCTTCGAACTGATGGGTGCGGACGTATCGTTTGACGGGGCTTATCCAGGCTGGGCGCCTCGCCCTGATGCCCCCATCGTTAAAATGATGAGTGCGCTTTACGAGGAGATGTTCGGTGAAAAGGCCCCGGTGCTGGCGTGCCACGCCGGGCTGGAGTGCGGCATCCTGGGCACCAACTACCCGGACATGCAGATGATTTCTTTCGGCCCGAACATCCGGGGCGCCCATTCGCCGGA
>JARFQZ010000067.1 GCA_029287515.1 Lysobacterales bacterium | reverse complement strand
TTGCACCTCGATGCAAACGGCAATAACGTGCGCATCGGTCTAATGGCTGCTCCGGAGCAGGATCCACAGACCTATCCCCCTGTCGATATAGAAGCGGATTTCACAGGCATGGGCGCAACACGGCGTGAAATGGCCAGCTCGCTGGACGGCAAACTGCGCATTTACCAGGGCACAGGAAAGTTGGCCAGCGCCGGAATGGATTTACTGTTTTCCGACTTCCTGACCCAGTTGTTCACCCAGCTCAACCCGTTTGCCGAGACCGATGAATACACAACGCTTGAATGCGCCGTGTTCGCCGCCCATGCCGAATCCGGTGTGATCAAGGCCTTTCCGCTGATCGTCCACACCGAGCAACTGACCATACTGAGCGAAGGCACGGTCGACCTGAACACAGAAGTCCTGGATCTCTCTTTCAATACCAAGCCCCGCACCGGGATTGGGCTCAGCCCGGGTATGGTTATCAATCCTCTGATAAAAGTAGGCGGCAGGCTGACTTCGCCAGCGGTCGAAATCGACCCTGCCGGTACGCTGACCAGCGGTGGCCTTGCCGTTGCCACAGTAGGCCTCTCGTTAGTGGCCAAGTCCTTATCGGACCGGTTCCTGAGCAGCCCTGACCCCTGCGGCGACGCTCGCAAGGAAATCCAGAAGTACGATGCCGAGAACAAGTAGGCATCTGGCGCCCAATTCTGACATAATCGCCGCTCCAAACTTGTAGCCGGTAACGGCCCTCTGGCTGTTGCCATGAGAGATTCAGGAACAGGAGTAATGCCTTCATGTCTCGACAAGCAGCTTTGCCGGCGATTGCCGCAACACTATTGACTGTATTTGCAGGATCGCTGCAGGCACAGGCGCCCGCACAGGATCCTGTTTCTTTCAATTTCGATGGCGGATTTGCCCTGCAATCCAATGCGGACCTTGATGCGGGTGAAGGCGGTTTTTCTGTCAACCGCTGGTTCCTCAGCCTGGGCCTTACCTACGCCTGGGACCGGCGCAATTCACTCGGAATCTCGGTCGGCGGTGGCAATTCTACCTATGATTTCGACGACACACCCGAATTCGGGCCCGATGGGCCCTGGGAAGAAATCGAGGATACCCGCATTTCCATCGTTGGCCGTTTCGCGGCGGGTGAAAAAGGCTCGTTGTTCATTATTCCCTCTTTCCGCTACAACGGTGAAGACGACGCCGACACCAGCGACGGCCGCACCTGGGGGGTGCTGGCGGCCTACGCCTGGAGGTTCAATCCGGACCTGACCCTCGGCCCGGGCATCGGAGTTTTTTCCCGGCTGGAAAATAGCACCAGGGTATTCCCGTTCCTGGCCATTGACTGGAACATCAGCGAAAAATGGAGCCTGTCGACCGGGCGCGGACTCGCCGCATCGCAGGGTCCGGGCCTGACCCTGGGTTACAAGTTCAATGAACGCTGGGACCTGGGCCTGTCTGGCCGATATGAGAAAAACGAATTCCGTCTCAGAGAGGAAGGAGCCGTTCCCGGTGGCATTGGCCAGGACCGGAGTTTCCCGCTGGTGCTTTCCGGCAACTGGCGTCCCAACCGGAAAGTGTGGTTGAACCTGTTCGCGGGTATCGAGCTGGGTGGAAGACTGAAGCTCAAAGACGAGAACGGTGACACGCTGACTGAGAGTGACTACGATCCCGCCGCAATTTTCGGTGGAACTTTCGAATTCCGGTTCTGATTCTGCGAAATCCTGGAGCCTTACCTGATCCGGCCAGCCAGAAAAGAAGACAATACCGCCGTGGCAGAAATCATTCGCACGGTGATGACGGAATTTGGCGCCGTGGGTTGCAATTACTCCATTTCTGACCCTGAAGTCGATGCCATGTTCGAAGCTTACCCGTCTCCTGGTGCAGCGTTTTTTGTCGTTGAGATAGAAGGCCGGCTACTGGGTTGTGGCGGAATGGGGCCTCTGCAGGACGGCGATCCCGGCGTATGTGAATTGCGTAAGATGTATTTCCTGCCGGAATTGCGAGGTTCGGGTATGGGAAGCAAACTGCTCGAAGTCATCCTGGAGGCCGCCCGGACAGCCGGATATACCCTGTGTTACCTGGAAACCCTGGACCACATGGACCAGGCAAGAAAGCTGTATCGCAAATATGGGTTCAAATCGATCGATCAGCCACTGGGGAACACCGGGCATTCCGGCTGTAATTCATGGATGGTCAAAGCACTTGCGGACGATGGGCTCAAGGATCGCCATCGCTGTTAGTCGGCGCTCCTGCAGCGCTCACCAGGCCGCTTAGAAGATCCTGCTCCTTTTTCTCTTTGTCCCGGTTTTCCGGCTTTCCGCGGCCGCCGCCGCCGGCCGTTTCAAGAATCATGCTTTGTCCTGCGGGAATGATTTCACGCCCAAGGCCGCGCAATGGCGCACCCTCGCTGGTGTATACACGCGCCGCCTGACCCGCTTCTCCACCGGCTCGACCCCTGGGCGGATGCTTGACGCGATCGAACATCTTGGAAACAGCGAAAGCTTCACCCTTTGCATGCGCGAACTCCATGATTTGCCCGACACCACCCCGGTATTCACCCCTGCCACCGGAATCCGGGCGATATTCCTTGCGCCAGATGATGAGCGGAGCCGTGCTTTCCGTAATCTCAACCGGGGTGCTGCGAACCCCGGACGGGAAGGCTGTGCAGTCCAGACCGTCCTTGCCGGGCCTGCCGCCGGCGCCGCCGGCGTAGAATGCGTTGATGACAAACGGCTTACTTTCGCTACCCGGTATCATCCCGCGCCCGCCCAGGAATACCGGGCCGAACAGGCAGGATGCCCCCTCGGCGGGTACACACCCATCCAGCGGTTCTTCCAGGCAGCCGAGTACCACGTCAGGCAACATCTGCCCAATGACGTGACGCGCAGAAACCGCCGCTGGTCGAGGCGCATTCAGTATGCAGCCCTCGGGAGCGGTCACCCGCACCACGTCCAGCGAACCCGCGTTGTTGGGCACATCGTTCCCCACGACGCAACGGACTCCAAACGAGGCATAGGCCTGGGTATAGGTCAGTGGCACATTGATGCCGTGGCCGCAAACCGGCGACGTACCCGAGAAATCCAAGTCAATACCGGAATCGGAAATGGTTACCTCGCAGACCAGGTCAACCGGTTCATCGTAACCATCGATTGTCATGAAATTACGCCAGGAGCCAAAGGGCAATTTGCGAATTTCCTCGAGCATGGCCTCGCGAGAGTTGTCGACAATCATCCGCCCGGCGCTGTCCAGCTCGGTCATGCCGAATTCTCTCATCGTGGCGACCAGGCTGGAGGCGCCCGCTTCATTGCAGGCCGCCAGGGAATAAAGATCACCTTCGGCTGAACGGGGATCCCTTACATTGACCCTGATGATGTCCAGCAGTGTCTGGTTGAGTTCGCCGGATTTGAACAGGTAGCTCATCGGAATATTCAGCCCTTCCTCGAATACCTGCCGGCCATCGGGGCCGAAGCCCAGCCCCCCCACGTCCGCGATATGCGAAGTCGACGCAAAAAGTGCCACGGCTTTTGTATCGAGAAAAACCGGGGTTACGACAGTGAAGTCGTTTAAATGGCCCGTCCCGAACCAGGGATCGTTGGTCAGCAGGACATCCCCGGGGTGCAGGGAATGGACCGGGAATTTTTCCAGGAAAAAACCCACACTGGCAGCCATCGCATTGACGTGGCCCGGAGTGCCGGTCACCGCCTGGGCCAGCATCCGCCCCCGGGTATCAAACACACCGGCAGAGAGGTCTCCTGCTTCGCGTACCGTGGTGGAAAACGCGGTTCTGACGAGTATTTGCGCCTGTTCTTCCACCACGGCCAACAGGCGGTTCCAGATAATCTGTGACTGGATCTGGCCGAGCGCTCCTTCACCCATGCTCAACACCTCCGGGACGGCTCATGACGATATGCCCTCGCTCGCTGATGCGGGCTTCGAAGTTTGAAGTGACAACCGTGGTGGTCTGGCTTTCGGTAATCAGCACCGGACCCGCCAGGATATGGCCGGGCTTTAACCGGTCACGCAGGTACACCCGCGCGTTGACCGTCTTCTGCAGTGAAGGGTCGAACACCGATTGCTCGCCAATGTGGTCGGGCAATGACTCCCTGGCACTTGCTTGCACCGTCTCACTGCCAGAATCCGCAATGGGCGCGCTCACGGTCAGCGTCCAGCTCAAAGCCTCGATCTCAACGGCCTCGATGATCCGGCCATACAGCTGCCGGTAAGCCGATTCGAACGCGTCTCGGAAAATGTCGCGATGAGCGGCCGTGCAGGCTTCCACCGGCAGGCTCACCGGGATTTCATGCCCCTGCCCGACGTAGCGCATGTAAGCATGCCGGGTTTCCTGCAACCCGGTATCGGCGCCCTGCCTGACCACGGCCAGCGCCTCCTGCTGCATTTCATCCCACAGGCCGTTGACCAGGTCTGCCTGCAAGTCCGACAGCAGTTGATGGCGGCTTCGCACCACTTCGAACGCAACCGGTGCCAGCAGGAAGCCCACGGCAGAGCCGACTCCTGCTTCCGTCGGAATAATGATCCGGTTAACGCCCAGCTTCTCTCCGAGTCTCGCGGCGTGCAATGGCGCCGCCCCGCCAAACGCCACCATGTCGCGCCGCGCCAGGTCCATGCCGAATTCGGCGGCATGGGCACGGGCGGCGGCAGCCATGTTTTCATCGACGACTTCGCTGACACCCAGCGCCGCCGCATCCAGGTCCAGACCCAGCGGTTCGCAGATTGCTGAAGTCAAGGCCAGGTCCGAGGCCTGTGAGTCCAGTGCGAAAGTACCGCCTGCGAAGGTTTCCGGATAAATTCGCCCCAGGCGAACATCAGCATCGGTAACCGCCGGCCTTGTACCACCTCGGCCATAAGCGGCCGGCCCGGGTTCGGACCCCGCACTTTCAGGCCCGACCTGGATCCTTTTCAGCCGGTCCACATGTGCGATCGATCCGCCGCCTGCCCCGATTTCTACCATCTCGATCACGGGAATGCGAACCGGCAGGCCGCTGCCTTTCTTGAACCGGTAAACCCGGTCCACTTCGAAACTGCGCGAAGTAAGCGGTTCGAAATCATCAATCAGGCACAACTTGGCGGTGGTGCCGCCCATGTCGAATGACAGGACACGGTCCAACCCGGACTCCTGTGCCACCTGGCGCGACAGGATCGCCCCGCCCGCGGGGCCGGATTCGACCAGCCTGATGGGAAATTTTGCCGCAGTTTCCAGCGTGGTCAACCCACCACCGGAAGTCATCAGAAGGAAGGGACAGTCAAAGTCCCGGTCCCTGAGTTCAGCGGCCAGGCGTTCCAGGTACCGCGACATCAGCGGTCTGATGTAAGCATTGGCGCAGGCTGTCGACAGCCGCTCGAACTCGCGAATCTCCGGGCAGACTTCCGACGCCAGCGTAATGGAAAGGTCCGGCCGGGCAGTTTGCAGAAGCTCGGCAGTCCGCTGCTCATGCTCCGGATTGACGAAAGCATGCAGGTAGCCGATGGCGACGCTCGCCACTTCATGCTCATCCAGGGTCGGCAGGCTGTCTTCAACGGTGGATTCATCCAGCGCAATCAGTACCCGGCCGTCGCGGTCCATCCTTTCCCTGACCGGGATGCGAAGGTGGCGGGGTACCAGCGGCACCGGGCGGTCAATCATCACGTCATATTGTTCAAAACGGTCTTCATGCGCCATCGCCAGGGCATCGCGGTGCCCCTGCGTGGTGAGCAGGGCGGTGACCGCGCCGCTGCGCTCGATCAGCGCATTGGTGGCCAGGGTGGTTCCGTGGATAATCAAGCCTACATCGGAAGGCCTGGTGTCCGCCTGCTGCAATACCTGCGCAATACCCTGCATAACCGCTTCGCCCGGATGGGCATAAGTCGTCAGCAGCTTGGTGGTAACCCGGCCGCCGGATGGCAGCTCGAGCACGACGTCGGTAAAGGTCCCGCCGATATCCACTGCCAGGCGTGCTTTGGCCTCTGCTCCCACTTTTTCTTACCTGTTCTGCCCGTTAACTGGAACAATGTAGTTTAATGTATCCGGGCAACAGGCGAATACAGCGATGTCACTATTGATCATCCGCGCGGCGGAAATCCGTGAACTGCTTTCCATGGCCGAATGCATCGAAGTCATGGACCGGGCGATGAGGGCTGTTACCGCGCGATCAGTAACCATTCCACCACGCACCATCGCTCCGTTGGCGGACGAACGCAGTTTCTTCATCCTGATGCCCGGTGAAATGCAGTCTCCCCCCATGTACGGCGCAAAAATCGTGGGCCTTCATCCGGATAATCCGGACAGGGGCCGGCCGGCCGTACAGGGCTTTGTCGCATTGTTCGACAGCCGGACCGGAAACCCGGTAGCGCTGGCGGACGGCGCGGAAATTACCGCAATACGAACTGCGGCAGCATCCGCACTGGCAACCCGGGTGCTGGCAAGGCCGCACGCCAGCAGCCACGGCATATTGGGCACCGGTGTGCAGGCCGCCAGCCACCTGGATGCCGTTTGTTGCGTCCGTAATATCCGGTCGGTCAGGGTGTGGGGCCGTGATCCCGAAAAAGCCCGGCGCTTCGCTGCACAGCATGCCGCCAGGCTGGACATGAGTATTACCGCGGTCACCGATCCTGCCGAAGCGGGCGCCTGCGACGTCGTCAGCGTCGTCACCAACGCACCGGAACCCGTGTTGGCAGGTTCATGGCTGCAACCCGGGGCACACGTCAACCTGGTCGGAGCGCACGAACCGCAGGACCGCGAAGCCGATACCGAAGCGGTGACCCGGTCTGCCGTGTATGTTGATTCCAGGACAGGCGCCCTGGCCGAGGCCGGGGATATCCTGATCCCGATCGCAGAAGGGGCATTCACCCGGGACCACATCGTGGGTGAAATCGGCGACGTGCTGCTGGGCAGCGCGCCTGGCAGGGAAGACCCCCAACAAATCACGCTTTACAAATCACTGGGGTTGTTTGCCCAGGACCTCTTTGCCTGCGGATTCCTGCTGGAAAAGGCTGTTAAGGCCGGCAAATGCCAGACGGTGGAGTTTCCCTGAATGCGTGCAGTTTCGCAGTGGATGTTCGATGTCTTCCTGTGTCACGATGTATTGGTTTCAACTGGAGTTAGTTTATGAAAATTACCGTTCTTGGAGCGGGCGCCGGCGGCACGACCGTGGCGTTTGATTGCGCCGCACACGGCCATGAAGTCAGGCTGTTCGACTTTCCACAGTTTCCGGAAAACATCGCGGCAGTAGCGGAGCAGGGGGGCATCCATGCCGAGGGCGATATCGAGGGGTTTGCCCCCATTATTTACTCGGGTCACGACATCGACGAGGCGATTGAGGGCGCTGAGCTGATCTGGGTGGTCGGTCCGGCATTCAGCACCGAGCCCTTCGGCGAAGCGGTAAACGGTAAACTGCGAAAAGGGCAAACGGTCATTGTCAGCCCCGGGTCCTGTGGCGGTGCGCTGGCTTTCAAAAAAGCCGCCGGCCTGGCTGTGGACGATGATTCCATCCGGCTCGCGGAAACCCATACCCTGCATTACGCCGTGCGCCTTATCCAGCCGGGCAGGGTTCGTGTTTTCCTGAAACTTAAAGCCGGCAATCTGCTGGCAGCGCTGCCTGGACGCCACACCGATGAAATCCTGCAAATGATTGCTGATGTCTATCCCAGCATGGAGCCCGCCAAAAGTGTCCTGCAGACCAGCCTGCAAAACGCCAACCCCGTGATCCACCCGGCAGTATCGCTGGCAAACGCAGCCCGTATCGAGGGCACCGGCGGGGACTTCCTGTTCTACGAAGAAGGTGTGACCGACTCGGTGGGCCGGCTGATCGAAGCGGTCGACAATGAACGCATTGCGATCGGTGAAAAGCTGGGCATCGAGGTCGTTTCAGACCCTGAAATGGGCATGCGCCAGGGCTACATGCTGGCGGAGAACTACGGCCCTGCATACCGCGAGGCGCCGGGCTTCCTGGGCATCGGCGCCCAGCCACAGCTCGATCACCGCTACCTGAATGAAGACGTGGGATACGGCCTGGTGTTCATGTCCCGCCTGGCACGGCAAATCGGTGTCGAAACGCCAACGATAGACGCGATCATCCAGTTTGCCTCGGTACTGATGAATCGCGACTACGCGTCTGAGGCCAGGCGCACACCGGAGACACTGGGGATAGCGCACTTGTCCGCATCTGAACTGGCAATCCTCTAATTCTCAATTGCCGCATCCAAAACGGGCTCGGGTCAGCTTATTTACCAGTTAACCGGATTCCGGTTCAGCGGCATGGTCATGCAGCGGCAGCCGCCTCCGCCTCGCGATAGCTCGGAGCCATGCATGGTCACCAGGGTGGGTTGGCCCGGCTCCAGCGAGAGATCCTCACTGATCAGCCTGTCCGCCGATACAATTTCGAAGCCGCTCTTCGCCAGTTCTTCGGCGGTAGCCTGATTGTGCTCAAAGCCGATGATATGGCCGGGGGCCATGGCGAAGAAGTTGGCCCCGGAGGACCACTGTTCACGTTCCTGGCGTAACTCGTTATCGCCGCCGCAGGGGATGGGCTTGAGGTCCAGGCCCTGGGTTCTCAGCGCTTCCAGCACACCTGGATATTCAACGATCCGCTTGACTCGCTGTTGTTCGTAACGCACGTGGAAGGCCCGGCATTTGTGCATGCCCGTGATCAATGGTGAAAAGACCACGCACCTGTCACGGTCGACCATCGTAAAGATCATGTCCAGGTGAATGGTGGCCCTGGACTTGGGAATTTCCACGACGACAAAGTTTTCAACTCCCCCTTTCTCGGCAATCGCGCGCATCAGGGTATCGATACCGCGGGTGGTGGTGCGCTCGCTGTGTCCGATCATGATCAGGTCTTCGCGCAACACCAGCAGGTCGCCGCCCTCGATGGTGATTTTTTCACTGGTGCTTGCCGTGCCGTCGAAGTAAAAACCATCCGAACGGATCTTGTCGTGGTACTTGAAAATCGCCTTCAGCAGCAAGGCTTCCGCAAACCGGGCCTTGAATGCCATTGAGCCGATGATCACGCTCTCGTTTACCGCCATGACGGCATCGCGCGTGAAGAACGCGTTTGGCAGTGGCGGAATGGCGTGGCGGAGCGGGTTGAGGAATTTTTCCAGGCTGTCTTTGCGCATCGGCGTGCCCTGGAAAAGCTGCGCGGCCAGCGCGGCATCTTCAGTATCCTTGAGCTCCTGCGCCAGTTCTTCGCAACCGTAGAGTTTCACCAGTTCGTCGACTAGCAGGCCCTTCATGTGCTGGTCGGCCAGGGCATCGCGCAGCAGGTCCTCGAATTCGTAGACGTCGGCGACCCGCCGCAATACACCGGTCAGCTGATCGTGTTCTCTTTCGGCCAGTTGCAGGTTCAGGATGTCGTCATACAAGACCTCGGCCGCGCTGGCCGGCGTCATGTTCTCGATTTCCCTGCCGGGACGGTGGACCATCACGGCATTGAGTGCGCCGATCTCCGAATCGATACTGATCTGGGTTTTTTGCATGCTTCCTCTCAAGCCTTTTCCAATTCCGAAATCCGGTCCAGCAATTCCAGTGCCAGCGCCGCGCCGGCGAGGTTGACACCGAGGTCCCTTTGCAGGTGCACCGCGGTTCGCACCCGTTTGATACTGCTGATATGAAACTGCCAGGTCTCCGCTTTTTCGGGTACGACGGCGTCATCCTGTGGATCCAGGATGCCTTCCTGGACATAAGAAATCACTTCCTCCACGCGCACCGTGCAGTGCCGGCAAAGATCGTCCACCGTGATCAGCGTTTCAGCCTCGATCAACTGGCCTCTCAGGAAATCTTGTTTCGCCATGGTCTATACCTCCATTCCGGCGCGCGGGTTGAATGAAAACTGCTGCTTCATTTCCTCGTAAATCCGCCGCTGGCTTTCGTTTTCTGCTTTCGGCAGGGTAATTTGCAGGACAACATACAAATCTCCCTTTTCTCTGGCTGGAATACCGCGGCCCTTGAGTCTTAGCTTCTTGCCCGGCTGTGATCCGGCAGGGATTTTCAGATCCACCGCGCCGGCGGGTGTCGGCACTTTGACTGTCGCCCCCAATGCCGCCTCCCAGGGTGCCAGCGGCAAATCGAGATAGACATCAGCACCCTCCACCCGGTAATGACTGCGTGGATTGAAATCGACCTCGAGATAAAGGTCGCCCGCTCCGCCACCCCCATACCCGGCACCACCCTGGCCAGCCAGGCGGATTTGCTGGCCCCGGCGAATGCCCTTTGGGATCCGCACCTTGAGGGTCCTGGGTTTCGTCACGACTCGCCCGCTCTCATCCAGGCTCGACACCTGCAGCGTGATGGACCGTGTAGCGCCGTGGTAACTGTCTTCCAGGTCCACCATGACTTTCGCGTGGTGGTCGTCGCCGCGCATCCGGAAGTCCCGTGCGGATCCGGCCTGCTGGCTTGCCCGGTGAAACCCGCGGCCGTAAAGCGATTCAAAAAAATCACTGAAACCACCGAGGTCCGGCCCGCCCTCGCCGCCGCCACTGAACTCGAACCCGGCATCCCAGCCCGGTGGTGGGTGAAAATCCTGGCCGGCCTGCCATTGTGAGCCTAGCTGGTCGTACGCGGATCGCTTTTCAGGATCTTTCAGAACTTCGTAAGCCTCCCCGACTTCCTTGAACTTTGTTTCTGCGTCGGCTTCCTTGCTGACATCGGGGTGGTATTTTCGCGCCAGCTTGCGGTAAGCGCGCTTGATTTCATCCTGCGTGGCGTCTTTCTTGACGCCCATGATCTCGTAGTAATCCTTGTATTCCATCGAAATTCCTAGGGGTTCAGGGTTCCGCACACGGGCGCAGTCCAGCCCAGCGCCCGGTGCTTATCAATCAGCTGGTCCAGCCCGCTCGCCAATTCCTCCCGGAAAGGCGTCGTGCGCCGGGTATTCATGTCAACGCTGGCGGTGATGTACTCAAGCGTGGCCGCCAGCCGGCCGCTGGTTTCATTGACGATAAAGTACATGCCGTGAAACCGCTTCTCGGTCCTGCCCAGCACGCGGCTGTAGGTGCTGACCTGGTCTCCGACCTTCAATTCTGCACGGTAATTAAGATGGTGTTCAAGGTCGAACTGACTGACCTGGTGGCGGCTGAACCAGTCCTCGTCGACACCGATTTCTTCCAGCACCACCCAGCCGCCCAGCTCGTACAGCGCGAGGTAAAACTGCACGTTGACATGGCCATTGCGATCCTCCCATTCGGGCGGGATGGCCATGTTTAGCTGAACGGGAAGTTCACGTAGTTGTTCAATCTTCGGGTACAGCATAAGCATTATGAGTTGCGGGCAATCGATAGGATCGGGTTGTACCCCACCAGGCAAGCACCCCGGTAACCACCAGTGACAGGCCAACACCCGCTGACATCAGGAATTCACCCATGGCAGGTTCGCCGGTCGCCTGTTGATAAGGCACTACGTAGAAAAAATACAGCAACACAGAAAAAGCTGCCCCGAATACAATCAGGAGCTTTGGCCAGAGCAAGGTGCGGGCCAGTTTATCCGCATCGATTTCCGATTCCGGTACGCGGTGCAAGCGCTCTCTCAAATCATGTTCCTTCTCCGTCACTTTACTCCCGAGCGAAACCAGTTCGACGGTGACATAACTCACCACCACGCCAACAAGTATGGGGTCCAGTAAAACCGGCAGATCGACAATCCTTAGCAGGGCCAGCGAGTTGGTGAGCAGGTTACCCAGCAGGCCCGCGATGATGCCCCAGAAAGCCCCCGCCTCGGTAATGCGGGTGCTCCAGACGCTCATGAATGCAACCGGGCCCCAGGACGACGCGAACAGCGTGCCTGCGAAATACGTGATCCAGAACAGCTTGCCTTCCGGCAGCGCGTATGCCACGGCGAGCGCAACCAGGCTGATCACGAACATCGCGCGGCGGCTCATTTTCAGGCGCAACTGATTGTCTGTTGTTTTTTGAGGCAGGATGTCATTGCTGGCGCTGAACCCGACCAGTGAAAGGAAGGTAGAGGCCGAGGACAGGCCCGCGGCCAGGATGCCCGACATCAGCAGCACGCCCACCAGCGTCGGCATCACGTTCAACGCGGCCCAGATCATGTTTTCCTGGTTGGGTTCAATATTCGGATTCAGCAGGTTGACCGCCGCACCGGAGAGCATCAGCACAGTGTACAGCACCATCACCACCCCTGCGGTGATCGTCGCAGAGCGGATCACGATGTGCTCATTGCGGGCCATCAGGTACCGGCTGGCCTGCCAGGGGCTGACCGCAACCACGATACCCCAGGCGATGCCCAGGATGATTCCGTAGGCCAGGGTCTCAACGGGTGTCTGCCAGGTCGCATCCGGGCCCACCGCGCCATGCCAGGAAATAATCCCGGGCTTGGCATCGTATGCCGCAAGGTCACGAATACTTGTAAACCAGCCCCCGGCGTCATCCATGATGAATGCAAGACCAAGGAACGCCACGGCGGCGAACAGCAGGAACATCATGGTATCGGTGAGCACCACGCCGCTGGAACCGGAATACAGCGTGAACAGGGTATAACCGGCCCAGGCGATGAGCAGGGTGCCGTAAAAAGGCAGCCCGGTGACCTCGTTGATGATGGTCGCGGCGCCCTGGGTCACCATCACCAGGTAGGCCGTGCAGCCCAGCACGATGGTCACCCCGGCCACGACCTGCACGCGCCGGCTGTCGAAGCGCTGGCCAAAGTACTCGGCAACGGTGAGTGCACGGCTGCGGCGCAGGAAACGGCCGAAGTACAGCCCACCTGCCGTATAACCGATGCAGTTGATGGCCGTGAGGATGATCACCACCGCCGGAAAGCCGGAGTAACCCAGCCCGGTTTCGCCCATGAAGGCATTGGTGCTCATCAGGCTGGCGACCAGCGTGCCGACGATCAGCAGGGTAGGTGCGTTGCGCCCCGCAACAAAATAGTCTTCCAGATGTTTGACCTTGCGGCCTGCGTAATTGCCGACAGCCAGGTAAACGATGATGCTGATCAGCAACCCTGCCGCATAAACACTCATGCAGCGGCTTCAAGCAACTCGTCGAAGGATTGCTCCAGGCATTCCCTGAAAAACTCGATGTCGGGCATGATCTCACGGGCCGAGATGATGCTGAAAGTCATCTCCCCGTTGTAACTGGGCGTGGCGATGAACAGTCCCATGCCGTCCGCCAGCGGCGCCAGGCCGTACGTGTGAAGCAGGCGGGCGCCGTTCATGTAAAGGGTTTCCTGCGGTCCCGGGACGTTTGATATGAACAGATTGCACAGCTTGGAGGTGAAGCGGCCTCCGGCAACCAGCCGGGCCACACCCGCCATGGTCGCGGCCGGCACATGCTGGCTCAGATCGGTCATCAGGCGCGCTGAAATTCCGGACTTGGCGGCCTTGGTCTGCCGCGTGGTGTCCCGGATGGTCAGCAGGCGTTCGATCGGATCGTCAATATTGGTTGGTAATGCAACCGCCATGGCGCTGATCTTGTTCCCGGGGATTTCAGAATCGCGCCCCTTGCCTCTCTTGTTGACCGGCGCGATCGCCACCAGCGGATCATCCGGAAGTTCCTCGTGATGCTCCAGGTAAATCCGCAGGGCGCCGGCGCAAATGGCCAGGACCACGTCGTTGATGGTCGAATCCTCGATACTGTCCTTGATCTGCTTCATCTCCGCCAGGCTGAACACCGTGGCGTCAAACATCTTGTGAGGTGATACCGGTTGGTTGAACCGTGTCAGCGGCACCTGCCGGCTTTTGCTCCCGTCCGAGGACAGGGATTTCACCACGGTATTGAAAATCGCAGGCGAAAACCGCAAAAGCGTACCCGCCATTTTCACCGGGGACTGCAGGTTGCTGACCACCGCTCGATTAACGACCGTGACCGCGGAAGGAGACTCGACGGGGTCTGCGGGCCATTCGGGTAACTCGATTGCCGGGGTTCCCTTCGAATCGATGTCCGACAGCGCAGCGAAAAAGTGCATCGCCGACGTGCCGTCGATGGCCGCGTGATGAACCCGTGTGGCAATCGCATAGGATCCTTTCGGAATGCCCTTGATCCGGTCCAGGCCCTCGATAACGTACATGTCCCACAGCGGCCGGTTCATGTCCATGGGCCGGCTGAAATGCCGCGCCAGGTGGATGCAGAACTGGCGCCAGTCACCGGGTTTGGGCAGGCGCCCATGAAACATGTGATGCTCCACGTCAAAGAATTCGTCCTGCACCCAGTAAGGGTGATCGAAATCATAAGGCAGGCGCATCAGGCGGCGGCGGAACACGGGTGAAGAGCCGAGCCGTTCCTCCACGTGCGTGATGATGTCCTTGAACCGGACCTTGCCACCCGGGGCGGTAGACGGGTCATAGATATTGACGCCCATTACGTGGGTCAGGTTGTTGCCCGTCTCGATGTAGAGAAACTGGGCGTCCTGCGCGCTAAGTTGTTGCATCAGTGTTCACCATGACTGGACAATGCCATCAGCCGGATCCGTTCCAGCATCCTGGACAGTTCCTTGAAATCTTTGAGCAGGCTGATACGCCGATCCAAAACAGCCTCGCCACCTGCCTGTGTCAATTCGAAGTTCTCTGCCAGTTTATACCCGTTCTGGAACAGGAGCTTGCCGATTGACGCCTCGCTGGTGATGCGCCGCTGCAGATACGCCTGCTTGCCCGCCTTGAGCGACTGCGCAATGCACTCTTCCTCACCGGGAATTTCGGTCACGTCCATTCGGACCAGAAGGTCAAAAACCACGCTGTAGGCCTCGACGAACGGCAGCAATGTGGCGTGCGCGAGCAGCGGCTGCATCTGGAACAACATGCGCAGAATGGCGTCGCCGCCCGTTTCGAGAACCTCTGCCCAGGCGGGATCGGAACGCTCGAGTTCCGCCTTCAGCTGCTTACTGAACTTCTTCTTGGATGGATAGAAGAACTCAAACTTGAAGAAATCACGCAATCTCAGCGTTTCATCCCAGAAGGTTTCCACTCCTTGCCCACTGCCTGCATCGCTGGCCTTCAGCAGGGCCAACTCGATGATGGCCTTGTTGACGAAGTGATGAATGATGGTGTTGCGGTAATAGCTGGCCATCGGGTGCTGGTCCGGCTCGATACCGAACACAGTATCCAGCCCCTCGTCATAGCGAATCAACAGCCCCATGCTGACCATGGAGTCCGCCAGGCCCTGGACATGCGACAGGCGTTCCGGCCTGAAGTCGCTGGTCAGCCGGATACCCCGGGCGTGCGCCCAGCGAACGATGGCCACGGCCTCGGACTGCAGCTCCTCGATGGTCAGTGCGCGGGGCGCCGCGCCCAGCAGCACCATGCAGCCCACCGCCGGGAGCGTTATCGGCGTCACCTCGTTGGCCTGCACGGCCACTTCGAAGGCAATTTTTGGCAGAGCCATCTGGTCGGCGGGGTCCGGGGCCTGGTCCAGCACGACTGACTCGCCAAAGTCCAGGTACATCCGCCCCATCGGCCGGCGCAGGCTGGAAAGGTAACCGATGAACCACTTGAACGATTCGGGTTTCTTGACCTTGCCGGTCTGCTCGCTGGCGTAATCCTCGACATCCCGCATCAGGTCGTAACTGACCACCACCGGGATCGCGTGTATTTGGCGCGCATCGGTATAATGCGCCGCTTCGAGAACGTATTTCAGCAGGCCGAGCCGCGGCGGCATCAACTTGCCGGTACGGGAGCGGGTGCCTTCGAAGGCCCAGGTCATCGGGAAATGTTTCTCCATCAGGTAGCCGACGTATTGCCTCAAAACCAGCTTGTACAACGGGTTGTCCTGGAACTTCCTGCGAATGAAAATCCCACCCGAGCGCCGCATCAGCAAACCCAGGCCGGCGAAGTTCATGTTGATGCCGGCGAAAATGTGCAGCATCCGGAAGTCATTTGCGAACAGTGTCGATGTCAGCGCAATGCTGTCGATATAGGTCTTATGGGTAAACAACAGCATGGCCGGGTGCTTCTGCACGATCTCCCTGACCCGCTCCAGGTCCTTATCCCTGAACACGACTTCGCCGCCGTAACTCAACCTCATGACCCAATTGTCGAACCGGGCCCGAAGATCGATGAACAGCGAATCCGGAACCGCGATGAGTTCCTTCATGTAGTGGTCCGCTTTTTTTCGCAGTTCCGCCCTTGAATGACCGGATTCCGATGCGAGGTCGGCCAGCGCCGAACGGTATTTGGGGCTGCTGCGCAGGCTTTCGGCGACAAAGCGGGGCGCCTTGTAGCGCCGGCCGATCAACGCCCATTCCGCCACTTCCAGCGACAGGCCCGCCTGGCGCATCACGAAGGCGGCGAATGCGTCGCGTGATTGCGCCGTTTTTTCATCCACCTGTTCGCGGAAGCGGGCGTCCAGAGTTTCCAGGGTTGCCGGTTCGCCACTGATACACCGCGCCCGGTTGCGGTCGCGAAACAGAATCCAGCGGCCCCTTGCGGAGCCCGGGTGGCGAGGATCGCCGAACACCAGGTGACGCAGTGGCAAGGGCTTCTTGGAAGGGCCTTCGCTATCAGGCATCAGCCACGCCACCCGCACCGGCACCAACAGGGTGTTACCGGGCGTTTCCAGCTTCCCGGCCAACTCCCCCGGGTCCGGCAATTGTGCGCTGCTCGAAATGGCCAGGAAGACGGTATCGGCGGACGAACCGGTAACGGCAGCCCTGCCGGAAAGACAGTCAGTAATCAGCTTTCGTTCGAGGTGGTTGGCGGCATCCGCAATAAACAGCACCGGTCCATCGTGCTGCAGATCATCCAGGTTCAGAAAGGTCCCAGCCCGGCTCACTCATTCTTCCTGGCGGGCGCCTTTTTTTTGCGTGCCTTCTTCCTGGCCACCTTCTTAACGGCTGCCTTCTTTCTGACCGCCTTCTTTTTGACCCCTTTCTTCTTCCTGGTCACCTTCTTAACCGCCCCGGGCTTTGGCAATGCCGCTGCTTCGGGCGCCGGTTCGTCATCCTGCCCCAATGCCCGCAGAAACATGCCCCGCACTTCGGCAACGTGCTCTTCCACGGTCTCCCGGCGCCAATGGCTGGTATCCACCGGCGGCAGCACATCGACCTCGACCGTGGCCTGACGGAACACGAAATCACCCTTGGGCGCCACGTCGCCTGCATTGTGAATAACCACCGGCACCACCGGCACGCCGGCCTGCATGGCCAGGTGGAACGGGCCTTTTTTGAAGGGCGCCAGTTTTGGAGTGATCGAGCGCGTGCCTTCCGGCGCTATGGCCACAGATTTGCCCTGGTTGCGCATCGCATCGACCAGGGGCTTCATCGCTTCGATGGCGCTGGCGGAATTTTCGCGGTCGATGAATATCGTGCCGGCCAGTTCCAGGGTTTTGCCGATCAACGGCATCTGCTTGATCTCTTTCTTGCCGACGCCGGCGATGTCTTTACGCAACAGCTTGGCCATGATCACGACGTCAACCTTGCTCTGGTGGTTGAAGACGAAAACGGCCGGGCGTTGCTCCCAAAGGTAATACTCGCCCCTGACCACCAGGTTGAGACCGATCAGGGCGCTACTGACATCGGCAAATACCGAGGTGGCGAAATTCCGCGCCTCGTTCTTCGAGCCGGTCAGCGCCCAGATGGGGATACCGGCTATCGCGGAAGGGATCAGTGAAACCGTTGCCGCCACCGAACGGATAAAATCGCTGACCTGGGGTTGTCCCCTGCTTCTGAAACGCCGAACCGGCCAACCTTCTTCCTCCGCTATCGCGGCCAGGTTGTTGTTGGGATTGAGCGGCCGGGGATACCCAACCCGTTGCAACAGTTCCAGGTCGTCGTCGCTGTCACTGTAGAAATAGCTTTGGTCCAGGTCGACGCCAAACTGTTCTGCCAGGCTTTCGGCCGCCAGCACCTTACCCTCGCCGAAACACAGGGGGCGCTCGATGCCGCCGGTAAAGGTTCCGTCTTTCACTTCGTAACGGCTGCAGATGATGTGCTCTATTCCCAGGTCACGGGCCATCGGCTCGACCTGGTAGGGCGTCGCCGAGGAGATCACCGCGACCGTGTGCCCCCTGGCCATGTGCGCCTGCACCATCGCCCTCGATTCGGGGTAGACCTTGCGCGCTATCTGCTGTTCGTAGAGTTCCTGGCCAAACTCGATGTACTCCGACTCGCTGGCGCCGCGCATAAACTGCGCGGCGGAAGTCATCAGCCCGGAAAACCCCTGCGTGCCCAGCGAGAACTGCGCCAGTGCCGCCAGCAGGTCGACAAACTGGTACGGAGAAATGTCGCCGCGGCGAAGTTGCTCCTTGAGAAAAACCGTGGCAGAGAATCCGGCGATCAGCGTGCCGTCGAAGTCGAAAAACGCACCAATCTGCGGCCCTGCAGGCGCCTTCTCAATTTCCTGGATAACGTCTTTATGTACTCTCATGGTTTTAACCCGGCTCTGCCTCTGAACCCACTGAAGATATCAAAAGTCCGCGAAATGCCTGTCTCGGTGTCTTCTCACCCTGCAGCACCGTCATCACATCGCGCGTGATCGGCATCTCTATGCCGTAATCTTCCCCCAGCGCCATCACGGTCGGAGCACTCTTCACGCCCTCGGCCACCATCACCATCTCCTCGATGATTTCTTCCAGCGAACGGCCCTTGCCCAACTCGAAGCCAACATAATGATTGCGGCTTTGTGCACTTGTGCAGGTGGCGATCAGGTCGCCCATACCGGCGAGGCCTGAAAAAGTCTCGGGCCGCCCGCCCATGGCCACGCCCAGCCGCGTAATTTCCGCCAGCCCGCGGGTGATCAGCGCTGAACGGGTATTGTCACCCGCACCCTGGCCGTCACCCATGCCAACCGCAAGGGCTATGACATTTTTCAACACGCCACCCAGCTCGCAACCGACCAGGTCCGTATTGGTGTACACCCGGAACAGGCCGCTGTGGAACAGTTGCTGCAGTTCACGCACGATGATCTCGTCCTCCATCGCTATGACGCTGGCAGCGGCCTGGCCGACAATGATTTCGCGCGCCAGGTTGGGCCCGGTCAACACACCCACCGGGTGACCTGGCAGCACTTCGTTGATTATCTCGGTCATGCGCTTATGGGTGTTCAATTCCAGGCCCTTGGTCAGGCTGATCACCGGCACCCAGGGCCTGAGGTGATCCCTGGCTTGTTCCAGCACGGACCTGAAATGTTGCGACGGGACGCCCATTACCAGCACATCACACTTTGAAACCGCCTTTTTGATTGACTTGGTCGCTTCCAGTTTCGAGCTCAATCGCGCACCGGGCAGGTACTTGGAGTTGGTATGTTGCCCGTTAATTTCATCGACCGTGGATTCATCCCTGGCCCACAGTTTTACCGGCGCATTGCGGGCGATAAGAGAAGCCACCGTGGTACCCCATGAACCCCCGCCCAGGAGTGCTGCTTTAAGATTCATCGGGTTTTGCCTCCAACTTTTGTTTCAGGTTGTTCAATGCAACCAGGGAAAGTTTTTCCATGTTCGACCTTAACATGGGCATCAGGATGCGGTTCGGGCCGCTGACGCTGAAATCAAGCGTTCGAGCGAAAAATGTGACGCCACCCTTTTCCTCGAAATCGTATCGAATCCTTATCCAGCCATCTTTCATTTTGCCTTCTACGGTCCAGGCATGAAACGGCACGGATTCAATTACCCGGTAACGTGTCGTGCGCTTCAACCTGGGGGGCAATGGCGCCAGCGGTTGAACCTCGATGATTTCCTCGAACTCGTCATCGGCTGCCAGGACGTCTTTCACAGCGGTTGCCGACCTGGAACTGGGATGCCATTCGTGCCACTTCCATGGCTGGGTCACGTAGGAGAACAACTTCTCGGCCGTGACCGCGATTTCAATTTCATTGTGAAGCGTGACCGGCATGATGGGCCGGGTCCTAGTAATCCAGTGCTTTCTTGGGCTTGTACTGTTCGGCTTCTTCCGGCGACAGCTGAATGACTTTCAGTGTCCAGTAGGCGACAGCGGTATCCACCTTGAACCGAAAGCGGCCGCTTTCCTCCATCAGGCGCAAGCCGTTGCCGGGCCTCTTGGTCTTGAATACTTTGCCAGCGTATGCGTCAGTACCGCCATAAGCCAGTGAAACCGCAACACCCATCGTTTCGGGATAATCACTGTTCACCCGCCAGTCGATCAGCCATGGCGCTTTCACCTCAAACTCGGGAGTCTCGGTGCTGCGGTCGCCGGAAAATTCGCGCACCAACTCCTCGGCTCCGATATTCAGCGAAAAAAAAAGGGCCAGAATTGCGGCTGAACTCAACAGGATTGTTCGCATATTCGACTACCGTCCAGTCAGGGATTTCACCTTCATTATAAGCTGCATTACGAAAACTGGTCCCAGTAAGGATTCTCTCCAAAGCGTTCAACCAGGAAATCGATAAAAACCCGGCTTCGGCGCGACAGGTAACGAGTGGGGGGATAGACCGCATAAGCCTCCAGTTGCCGGGGGCAGAATTCCGCCAGGATCGGCACCAGGTGACCGGCCGCGACAGCTTCCCACGCGATAAACGTCGGGGCAACCGTGATGCCGTGCCCGGCCATTGCCATGTCACGGAGAAAGTCACCATTGTTCGCCACGATCACCGGCCTGGTGGATACGGAGTGGAGGTTGCCCTGCCGGTCTTCCAGCCGCACGACCGGTGTGGTTCCGATATCGTAATGCAGTATTCGGTGACCCTCCAGGTCTGCCGGCACTTGCGGCCTGCCATGCATCTCAAGGTAGCCTGGACTTGCACAAATCACGATGCTGACGGGACAAATCCTTCTTGCACGAAGGTTGGAATCGCCCAGGTCCGCGATCCGGACCGCCAGGTCCACCCCCTGCTCGACCAGGTCGATATGCCGGTCCGAAAAATCGATATTGATATTGAGATCCGGGTGCATGCCGAGGAATTCATCGATGGCCGGCGACAGGTGAAGCAGACCGAAAGACAGGGGCGCCGCCAATCTCAGGGTACCTTCCAGGCAGGCGTTTGCATCTGCCGTTGCCGCGTTCAGCTCGGACAGATCCATCAGCAACTTGACGGCACCCTCATAATAAGACTTTCCGGCTTCGGTCAGGCTGGAGCGCCGGGTTGTGCGGTTCAGCAGACGCACACCCAGGCGTGATTCCAACTCAGCCAGCCGGCGGCTGACTCCCGACTTGGCCAGATCCAGTTGCTCCGCCGCCTTGCTGATGTTGCCCGCTTCCACGACGCGTACAAACGCCTGCATTTCGCTGATTTGCCCCATTGTTCACCTTTTTAGAACAGTGTTTTTTAATTATTGCTGTTTTTAGCGAAATGAACAACAGATAACATGAGCGCCACTGAACAACCGGAGAATCAACATGCAATTTGTACAGAATCTTTCAGCGCCTGCGGGCCGCTTCCTGATCTCACTGATCTTTATCACGTCAGGATTCAGCAAGATCACGAATTTCGCCGGAACGCAGGCGTACATGGAATCGGCCGGGGTGCCCGGCATATTGCTACCGCTGGTGATCGCCGTTGAGTTGCTGGGCGGCCTGGCCGTGGTTTTCGGCTGGCACACCCGCGTGGCGGCATTTCTGCTGGCGGGTTTCAGCCTGGTTTCGGCGGTGCTCTTCCACGCCAATTTCGGGGACCAGATGCAGACGATCATGTTCATGAAGAACCTTGGACTGGCTGGCGGGTTCCTGATGATCGTGGCCCTGGGAGCGGGACCTTATTCCCTCGATAACAGGCAAGGAGGCTGATGTGAACAGCACCAACACCAACAGCGTTCGGGAGGTTGTTGCAACGACTCCCGGGGTACCGGCTACAGACGGTGATGGCGTCAGGATGACCCGTGTCATCGGTTCGCAGGAGCTCAACATGCTGGATCCGTTTCTTTTACTGGACGCCTTCGAGTCCGATCAGCCGCAGGATTACATCGGTGGCTTCCCAAGCCACCCGCACCGGGGTTTTGAGACGGTCACCTACCTGCTGGCCGGCCGCATGCGGCACAAGGACAACGCCGGCAACGAGGGTGTTATCGAGCCAGGTGGCGTGCAGTGGATGACGGCCGGTAAGGGCATCGTTCATTCCGAGATGCCGGAACAGGAGAACGGCCTGCTGATGGGATTCCAGTTGTGGGTCAACCTGCCGGCCAGGGCCAAGATGTCGGAGCCCGGCTACCAGGAGTATCCACCATCGCAGACGCCGCTGGAAAAACGCGAGGACGGGACCGAGATCCGGGTTATTGCAGGCATTACCAGCGAAGGCACCGAGGGGATCGTCCGTAACGAACACGTCAGGCCGACGTATCTTGATGTCACCCTGCCCGCTGGCCGGGTTTTTGAACAGCGAGTGGACGCCGCCGATAACGCCTTCATTTTTGTCATCGAAGGTGAATTGGATGCCGGTGAGCGCAGGACAGCGATAGGACGCAGAAACCTCGGAATTCTATCGGAAGGAGATCTCGTGCATGTCACGACGGCACAAGGTGCCCGGTTTCTGCTGGTCTCGGCCATGCCTCTGGGGGAACCGGTTGCCCGGGGAGGTCCCTTCGTCATGAACACGAAAGAAGAGATCATACAGGCGTTCGATGACTATCGTCACAACCGTTTCTAAACCGGGTGCACACCTGATGACGGGGTTATGAAACAGGAATCAGGATCTCGTTGCGCCGCATGAACCAGGGTTTGAACGGCGGATCGTAGCGGGCCCAGATAGGCTCACCGGTAATGGTCAGTTCATTCTGTTCGATCCATGCTTGTAACTCCCCGAGGTGTTCCCGGTAGTTTTTTTCGGTCCAGCGCCCGGAAAAACGAATCGTCGCCGCCCTGAAAGCCGGAATCTCGCGAATCCGGACATCGGGGTTGGTCGGCTTCGGAATGGTGCTCATCGTGTAACTGGCGGGCATCATGAAACTGACCAACCAGCCGTCATCGGAAGACTGCTGGCTGACCGGAGCGGTCATCGCGATTTTTTCGGAAGCCTTTCGTTGTGAGACCGGGGAGGTCATCGCAACCTCATCATTGGTTTCATTGTCACCGCTGATGTATTTGAACAGGGGTCTGAACGCACGGCTGCCCGCATCTTCGAAATCATCTTCGATCAGCGTTTCAGCAACAATTGAAGAGGAGTATTCCCGCAGTTCGATGTCACCCGCTTGCTCAATCACCGAGTATTTCGCTTCCTCGATTGCCATCAGCTCGCCACTATCTACTGTCAGTAGCAGCAGGACAATCAGGAATGACCACCGGGTTGATAGAGTATTCATTGCTCGCACCTCTAGAAATTTCGCGAATCATAGGCCCAGTGCAGCAAAGCCTGTCGTTGGCGAGGCCGACACAGCAAATCGCCCTTCACGCAGTTTTTCCGGATCTGGGCTATGTGGCGGGTCATTGCTTTCCATCGCTTGATTTGCCGAGGATCATCCTCGCAACGGCGACCCACATAGTAACGGCAGTACCACTGGAACCAGCCGCGGGGGTCGTCAGGCCAGATCCAGCCTTTTTCCTTCCAGTAAGACAATGGCTTCGACGCATTGACGCCAAAGAAATTTAGCTTGTGGTTGGGTTTTTCCGGACTCAGCTTCGCGTGTTTGAACCACTCGGCCGGAAACTCGTCCCGGCAATCGGTCATGTACTTGCCGCCAAAGACCCCCATGCTGAGCATCCGGGCCGGGGTCAGGTCGGGCTTGAACTCCGGATGAAAATTTTCACCTTCGGGTTCGGTCAGAGAGTAAACGTAGCCGGACTGCATCCGGTCATTGACGCTGATCGTTTTCAAATCTGAACCTAAAGGGTTTTCAGCCGGCACGCCGGCTTGGCAAACAGTATCTGCACGTCGGATATGGCTCTCTCGAGGAAAGCGCCTTCGCAGTAACACAGGTAGTATTCCCACATCCTGATAAAGGTGTCTGAGAAACCCTGCGTTCTGACTTCTTCGAGGCGGGCAAAGAAATTCTTGCGCCAGCTATTCAAAGTGGTGGCGTAATGCAGGCCGATATCCTCCAGGCCCAGCAAACGCATGTCGGTGTTACGCGCCACCGAGTCGGTCATAACCGCTGACGAAGGTAAACCGCTGCCCGGAAAAATATAACGCTGGATGAAGTCGATCGACTTGCGGTATTCCTCGTAGCGCTGATCGGCGATCGTTATCGCCTGGATCAGCATGAGGCCGTCTGGCTTGAGCAATTCGCTGCACTTGGCGAAGTACGTGTCGAACAGGCCATGGTCGATGGCTTCGATCATTTCGATCGACACGAGCTTGTCGAATTGGCCTTCCAGGTTCCGGAAGTCCTCGAACAACAGCGTTACGCGGTCCTGGAGGCCGGCAGCGGCAACCCGTTCCTTCGCTTTTTCGAACTGTTCTTTGGAGATCGTCGTGGTTGTGACCCGGCAGCCGTAATGCTCGGCCGCGTAAATTGCCAGCCCGCCCCAGCCCGTACCGATTTCCACCAGGTGATCGTCCGCTGTCAGTTGCAACCGGTCACAGACATGTTTCATGCGGTCCAGCTGGGCCTGGTGCAGGCTGGTATCCTCGTTTTCGAAAATCGCCGATGAATACATCATCGTCTCGTCCAGCCAAAGTGCAAAGAATTCATTGCCAAGGTCGTAGTGGGCCGAAATATTCCGCCGGGCGCCCTCGTGGCTGTTGCGATTCACCCGGTGAAACAGTTTCTGCAGTGGCTGCGTGAAGCGCGCCGCACCCGCTTCCATGCCATCGAGCACCTCACGGTTCTGCAATAGAATGCGCACGAGCGCCACCAGGTCATCACAGGTCCAGAAGGCGTGCATGAAGGCCTCGCCTCCGCCGATTTCACCTCCAAAGGCGATTTCACTGTAGAACCTGGGGTCCTGAACCCGGATGTGCGCACTCAGGCCAGAGTCGCCGCCGTTGCCGTAAAGGTACTCGTCACTTGCATCGGTCAGACGCACCGTACCTGTTTCGAGTTGTTCCAGTTGACGCAACACGATGCGCCGGGCCAGGCCGTCCAGCATGCTGGGCTTGACGGTTCCGGCCAGGTGTCGTGGAGAAGACAGGGAGACGGATTTCACTTCGTTTCCTTCAGCGCGGGCTGGTTCTTATCCGGATGGTCATGGACCGGCGCGCCCTTGAGCCATAGTTTGAGCGCCTGCCAGTGAATGGCCGCGATGATTCTCATAGTCATCAGCGGAAACCGGGTCAGCACGCCAGCCAGTGAACCAGCGCTGATTTCTTTTCGTTGAAGTACCAGTGTTGCATCGAAGATCTTGTCACCCCTGCGCGCGTTCTCCATGTGAACCGTCAACTGTTCGCCGGGTGCATTGAATCGCCAATCGTAATCAACATCCATCTGCATAAAGGGCGAGACGTGCATTTCCTTTTCCGGGAAATAGCGCTTGTGATCACCCTTACCCCGGTTCATTGCCTGCGGCAGCACATAGCAATGGCGTTCGCCCCACGGCGTATTATTCACCTCGGCCACGATAGTCTCCAGCTCGGTACCGTCCTCGTTATAACAATAATAAAAACTGACCGGGTTAAAAACGTAGCCGAAATAGCTCAGCTGGGTCAAGAGCCGGATCGGTCCGGACGGACGCGCGCCGGTCTCCGTAGCGACCAGGTCCCGTACCGCCTCGTCCAGCGGCAGGGCAGGGTCGCCGAGGTGGTCCTCGCGCCGAAAGCGGGCCAGGGCGGGCCGGGAAACCGACCAGAACCAGCGACCCTTGAACAGCCCGGGAAGTTCCGCCAGGTCCAGGTACATCATGAACATGCGGTAACTGAACTCGTGCTCGACTGGCGTCTTGCGACGGTGCCTAACTTGCCCTTGGTAAATAGCGCTGCTTGTCATGTTCGGACTCCGCTCCGGGCAAATCTTCGAGGAAATGATCGACTGCATTCAAAGCGCTGACTACACCATCCTCGTGAAACCCGTAGCGCCAGTAAGCGCCGCAGAAATAGGTGCGGTTAGCGCCATTGATTGTACGATGATGCTGTTGCGCCGCCACGGCTTTTTCCGTGAACACCGGGTGTGAGTACTGGATGACCTGGATGATCTTTCTCGGGTCGATGGCGTGCGTATGGTTCAGGGTGACGCAGAAATCGACGGGTGCCTGCAGCGATTGCAGGATGTTCATGTTGTAAGTCAGAGTCACTCGGCCGTCGGGATCGGCCTGACCCGCAGGAATGTGGTAGTTCCATGCAGCCCACGCCCGCTTACGGCGCGGCATCAGGGTAGCATCCGTGTGCAGAACCGCCTCGTTTTGCTGGTACTCGATCGCGCCCAGCACGTCCTGTTCCTGAGGCGTCGGATCAACCAGCAGGGCCAGCGCCTGGTCACTGTGGCATGCCAGGAACACGCGGTCATAGCGCTCGACTTCCGATTCCCTGGCTTTCACCTCGATATATTCCGGATGCCGCCGGATCCATTCCACTCCGCAATTCAGGCGGATCCGGTCGCGGTGACCTTCAACCAGTTTATCCACGTAGTTGCGGGACCCTCCCCTGATCACGCGCCAGGTGGGACGCTTATTCACCGACAGCAAGCCGTGGTTGTGGAAAAAGCGGATAAAGAACGCAGCCGGTACGGACCGCATGCCACCTGGCGTCGCAGACCAGATCGCTGCACCCATCGGCACAATGTAATGCTCGATGAATGAGTCCGAATAGCCGTTTTCCGAAAGGAATTCGCCCAGGGTAATGGCGTTTTCCGGATCATCCAGCAATGCTACGGCCTCGCGGTTGAACCGCAAAATGTCCATCAGCATCCGGTAAAAGGAAGGCCTCAGCAGGTTGCTGCGCTGCGCGAACAGGGCATTGAGTGACGCCCCGTTGTATTCCAGCGACCGGCGTTCACTGCGTACGCTGAAACTCATGTCGGAGGGCTGCGATTCGACACACAGTTCGTCCAGGAGTGCGATGAAATTGGGGTAGGTCGCATCGTTAAACACAATAAACCCGGTATCGATCGCCCACTTGCTTCCCGCCGTGACCACGTCGACGGTGTTGGTGTGGCCACCGATGCGGTTATCCGCCTCGTACACCGTGATGTCATGGTCCTTCGCCAGTTTATAGGCGGCGACATTGCCCGCAATGCCGGTTCCGATGACTGCGATTTTCATGACATCACCACTGCTGCGGTACGCGCTGCAGTTGCGAGATATCGTAGCCGGCATCCGCAATGAACTGCACGGCCTGCTGGTACTCGGCATCCGGCCTGTCTCTTATACACATCTCCGAGCCCACGAGACGA
>JARFQZ010000045.1 GCA_029287515.1 Lysobacterales bacterium | reverse complement strand
CGGTTGCATGGTGTCCCAGCGCAACGACGCAGGCGCCCGTGAGCGTTGCAACGTCGATGATGACGTCAGGATTGAATTGCTGGCAGTAAGTGATCGCGTCACACAGCACCAGCCGGCCTTCTGCATCCGTATTGAGGACTTCGATTGTTTTACCCGACATGCTGGTGATGACATCACCGGGACGGCAAGCATTGCCATCGGGCATGTTTTCCACCGCTGCTACGATGCAGATAAGGTTGACTTTCATCTGCAGGGAGGCGCAGGCGACAAACGCTCCGATCACGCCCGCCGCACCGCACATGTCATACTTCATCTGCATCATGTTCTCGCCGGATTTCAGCGAAAGCCCGCCGGAATCGAAGGTAATGCCCTTGCCGATCAGCGCCACCGGCGCCTGGTCCGCGTCCGCGCCGGAATACTTCAATACGATCAGTTTCGCATCGAGGGTGCTCCCCCGGGAAACCGCCAGCAAGGCGTCCATCCCTTTTTCCGCCATGTCATCCTCTTCCAGGATTTCAAGGCTGACATTCTCGTATTTTTCAGCGATGGCAAGCGCATCCTGCGCCAGGTAGGCAGGAGTGCAGATATTGGGTGGCAAGTCCCCGAGGGTTCTTGATTTTTCAAACCCCGCGGCGAAGGCAGTCGCCTGCTCAATGGCGGATTTCAGTTCCCCGCCACCCTGGAATGTGGCCTTTTTCAACGGCGCGGGGGCATCATCCTTCGGTGACTTGGTTGCGGTGTAAAGAAAATTTGAACGGTGAATGGCCAGTGCGGCCTGAAGCAGGCGGCGGCCCTGTTCTACGCCATCGATTTCCGCATCGTGGACGCAAACGTGACACTCGGTAAACGGGTAATCACGCAAGGCCTTGCCGGCGGACAGGCAGGCCCGGTCAAACCTTGCCAGGTTGAGCTTTTCCGGTTTACCAAGACCGACAGTAAGCACCCTTGTTGCGCCCAGGCCGGGCAGGCCATGAAACAGGCTGGTCTTGCCCAGGCCTTTTTCGACATCTCCACTTTCCACCAGCCTTGCCAATTCGCCCCCTGTTGCCTCGTCCACCGCCTGTGTGCCGGGCGAAAACGAACCGCCGTCGCAGACGGCTACAACGAGACAATCGGTATCAATTTTGGCGGGAGAGTTGTTCTCCAGGTGCAATTTCATTAATTCAATCCTTGGACGTTTTGTGCGCCGGAAACATTCACCGGCGAATCTGTCATTATCAAACGGCTCATTCTACTAGAAATCTCCGGTTCGAAAGGGTTTGATTTTTGAAAGCGCTGATTACTGATAAACTGCGCATTCCGCCACCCGTACCGTGTATGACGAGGTCGTCCTGAGTATTCTGCAAAAGTATCTGTTCCGCGAATGGTTGTGGACGTTTCTGGCCGTTACGATCGTTTTGTTGATTGTAATGATCGGTGTTGCGCTGGGTGAGTTGTTGAATGACATTGCCGGAGGACGGGTTCCATCCGGTTTGCTGTGGGTGCTGATCGGGCTGAAGATGCCCGAGGTGATGGGGACCATACTCCCGCTGAGCATGTTCATTGCAATCATCTGGGGGCTGGGGCGGATATACCGGGACCAGGAGATGTCCGTCATGCGTTCCAGCGGTTTTCGCTGGCAGATGATGCTGAGGCCCTTGTTCAACTTGCTTTTACCCGTGGGTGCGATTCTTTTGCTTATCGGCCTGTTTCTGAATCCCGTGGCGGCGTCCGCTACCCAGCAAAAACTCCTGGACGCGTTCAAAAACGCGGCCGAGTGGGGTCTGCAGACGGGTACTTTTCACGTGCTGCGTGGTGGTGAACTGGTGTTGTACGTGGAAGCCGTAGAAAAAGACGGCCGGACTCTCAGAAACGTTTTCATCCAGCGGAAAGATGAAGATCGCGAACAGGTCTGGAGTGCAGAAAAAGGTTACTACTGGCTGGACAAAACCACCGGTAACCGATATCTCACACTGGAGAACGGCCAGATCACTGAGGGCGGTTCGGAGACGCTGGATTTCGGGATCATGCGGTTCAGCAGGAATGACCTGAAATTGCCGGAACCGGAGACCCGGGTGAAAGAGGATGCTGTCGAGGTCAGAAAGAGCGCCGACATCCTGTTTTCAGGCTCGGTCGAGGGTATCGTCGAAATCCAGTGGCGCATCGCGCCGGCCATTGCCGTGATCGTTCTGGGCCTGCTGGCCATCCCGCTTTCTCATTCAGCGCCTAAGGAAGGACGCGGCGGCAGGGCGCTGCTGGGGATCCTGGCCTATTCGGTCTACGTCAATACCCTGTACATGACGCGCAACTGGTTGTTGAAGGGTGAATTGCCCCTTTTCCTCGGCCTTTGGTGGGTTCATGTCCTGGCGCTGCTCATCGCAATCATCTGGCTGCGCAGGCAGGGCCGCATGGTCGGTAAGGCCTAGGCATGGTCAAGGTCGTAGACCGCTACGTCGGAAGAGCCGCCTGCCTGGGGATCATGGCTGTTTGGCTTGCTTTGACGACCCTGTTCATGGTCATAAACCTTCTGTCGGAACTGCGGGGCACCCAGAACGACTACGGAACCCTGGACGCACTCTGGTTCGTGGCATTGACAACCCCCCGTGCGGCGTACCAGATATTTCCGGTATCCGCATTGCTCGGGGCCCTGGTGGGGGTAGGCGGGCTGGCGGCGGCGAACGAGCTCGTGGCTTTCAGAACCTCGGGGATTTCACGCATGCGCCTGGCGTTCGCCGCCATGGCGGGCACCTTCCTGATGACCGTACCGGTGATGATCATGGGTGAATGGGTGGCGCCCGCAGCGGAGCAACAGGCGCGCGCCTTCAGGCTGAGCGAGATTGTCGGGCAGGCGATCATCGGCGGCGAGCGGGGCATGTGGATCAGGGACGGTGCTGACTTCGTCAACATCCAGCGCCCCATCCTGAATGCCGACCGGGGCCAGCAGTCCGTCGATTTCAAGAATATCGTCATATACAATTTTTCCGGCGAGGCTGATTTGCAGTCCATTACCCGGGCCCAGAGCGCATCGCATATCGAAGAGGGCTGGACGCTGGATAATGTCATGAATGTCCGCTTCAGCCAGGCCGGCGCGTCGCTGAGCCGTGCTGAACAACAGGAATGGCGAACGCAGATCAAACCGGAACTTCTGGATTCTGCAGTGACCCGGCCAAAATTTCTTTCG
>JARFQZ010000314.1 GCA_029287515.1 Lysobacterales bacterium | reverse complement strand
CCGCCTGGGAATCTGGGGCCTGAATTTTCTGCTGATTACGCTGGCCATCACCCCGTTGCGATACATCAGCGGCTGGAACTGGCTGGTCCGTTTTCGCCGGATGCTCGGATTGTTCGCCTTTTTTTATGTTTTCATGCATTTCCTGGTTTACGCGGGCCTGGACCAGCGCTTCGATCTGCAGGCAATTTTCGAAGACATCGCCGAGCGGCCCTACATTACCATCGGCTTCACGGCCCTGGTGCTGCTCATTCCCCTGGCGGTAACTTCTACCAATGGGATGATGCGGCGACTGGGCGCACGCTGGAAAAAACTGCACCGAATGGTCTACGGCATCGCCATCCTGGGCGTCTGGCACTTTTACTGGCAGGTTAAACTCGATACGCTCGAGGCCGTGCTTTATGCTGCCATGCTGGCGCTGCTGCTGGCTTACCGTATTTGGAGAAGATATGTCCGTACTGCGCACACCCGATGAACGATTCGAAAACCTTCCGGGTTTTGATTTTCAGCCGCACTACGTCGAATTGAATGACGAAGACCTGGGGCCTTTGCGCGTGCATTACCTGGACGAAGGCCCGGCTGGCGGTCAGGTCATACTGTGTTTGCACGGTGAGCCGACCTGGTGTTACCTGTATCGCAAGATGATTCCTGTCCTGGCCGCGGGTGGTTTTCGTGTCCTTGCGCCTGATCTCGTTGGATTCGGACGCTCCGACAAGCCATCCCGGCGCTCTGATTACAGTTATGAAAAGCACGTGACTTGGATGGCGGACTGGATCCGGCGAATGGATTTGAATGGGATCACGCTGCTGGGCCAGGATTGGGGTGGATTGATCGGACTGCGGCTGCTCGCTGAAAACCCTGACCGTTTCGCGCGTTTTTCACTGTCCAATACCGGGCTCCCCACGGGGGACCATGAAGTCAGCGAGGCGTTTCATCGCTGGCAAAGATTCAGCCAGGAAGACCCCGAATTCGACACGGGCATGATCGTAAACCTGTTTGGCCATGGTGACCTGACGGAGCAGGAGATGGAAGCCTACCGGGCGCCGTTTCCTTCGCAAGATTACAAGGCGGGTGCACGCCAGTTTCCTGTGCTGGTCCCCATCCGGCCGGATGACCCGGCTTCTGATGCCAATCGGCGGGCCTGGCAAACACTGGCGCAATGGGACAAGCCGGCGCTGATGTGTTTCTCTGATGCTGACCCGATCATGCGAGGTGGCGAGAAACCCTTCCTCAAGATGGTTCCCGGTACACGTGGACAGCCGCATATCACCTTGAGCGGACGTCATTTCATACAGGAAGAGGATGGGGAGAACTGGGCCGCCGCGGTAGTGACGTGGATTAACGGCGACTAGCCGTAACGGTACTTGAAGCGCCGGCTTTTTGGGTAGGGGAATACATCGGCCTGGTTGCCGGACAGAATATCCTCCTTGACCTTTTTCCACCATTGCGCGGTCATCAGTTCCGCATGGTCCCGTTTGAACAGCTCCATGTCTTCGGGATCAGCAAAAAAGAACGGGCCGAAGGTCTCTGGAAACACATCGTTTTCCTTGACCGAGTACCAGGGTGTGTCGGAGATCATGTCGTCATAGTCTCGCGGCGGCGGCACTTTTCGAAAATTGCATTCCGTGATGTAGCAGATTTCATCGTAATCATAGAACACCACCCGCTCGTGCCGGGTGACGCCAAAGTTTTTCTTGAGCATGTCGCCGGGGAAGATATTGGCGCCTGCGAGGTCCCTGATGGAATTCCCGTAATCCCTGATCGCATGTTTGCGTTCAGACTTCGATGCATGCGCCAGGTAGTTGTCCAGGGGCGCCATGCGGCGTTCAATGTAGATATGCTTGATGACCAGCATGTCGTCATCTATCTCGATCGAACCGGCGGCGTCGGTTTGCAGCTGTTCGAGCAGCGCCGGGTCGATCCGGCTGAGCGGGATGGCCACGTTCGAATATTCGAGCGTGTCCGCAAGCCGGCCAACCCGGTCGTGATTTTTCACCAACAGGTATTTTTCCTTGACCTCCTTGCGGGAAGCCGTTTTGGGCGGGTCGAAGCGGTCCTTGATCAGTTTAAAGACGAACGGCATGGAAGGCATGGTAAACACCAGCATGACCATGCCGCGAACACCGGGCGCCACCTGGAACGTGTCCCTTGAATGTTGCAGGTGGTGCTGCAGTTCGCGGTAAAAAATGGTTTTCGCCTGTTTCTGCAGCCCCAGCATGGCATACAGGTCCACGACAGACTTGCGGGGCATGATGGACAGCAGGAAGGACACGTAGGCGGACGGTACTTCCATATCCACCAGGAAATAGGCCCGGGAGAAACTGAACAGCACGGCCACGTCTTTCTGACGCATCAACAGTGCATCCACGGTGACCGTGCCATCGTCGTTTCGCAGCAGGGGAATGATGAACGGCTGCCTGATATCACCATTGATCAGCCGGCCGACCACGTACGCGGCCTTGTTCCGGTAGAACAGGCAGTCGAGCACCTGGATCTGGAAGTTGGGTTTGGGTTTCCAGTTTGAGGAACGCCGTTCAAGCAGTGCATTTTCCAGGTAACGTACATCGCGGCGTAGATTTTCAAAAGGTGTGGAAAGGCCAAAGCTGGTCAGAATTTCCAGGAAAGAACGGCGCAGGCCGTCGCTCTCGGGGTAATAACTGCGGTAGGCGGGTTGGGAACCTCTCAGGTACTGGGTGCTGATGGCAGGCCGCCAGAAGATGTAATCACCTTTGTAGTAATCTCTGTGTAAAACCCTGCAAGCTACTGAGTTATAGAAAGTTTCAGCACATTCTGCCTGAAGGTGATTCATCAGTTTTCCAATGAAGACGATCTTGATTCTGGGCCAAAGCTCGGCATTTCTTCCGGCTTCGGGAAATTCACGCTGGATCGTATCAACAGTCTCCTGCACGCGCTGCTCATAGCCCTGGATCCGCTCCCGGTTGACCCGGGCCGCACGGACCCAGTCCGCATGTTCGAAACACTGCTTGCCTTCCCGACTGAACTGGCGAAAAAACGTGTAATGCCTGTTGAATCCGTCGAGTATGGCTTGTGCCACGCCCGCCCAGGTGTCCATGTTCAAGACGTGCTACCCCTGTCTCAATTCCCGATTGATGAGGCAAAAAGCCCGATGCCGGCATCCTTGAGCGCCTGGCGAAAAGCTTCCAGTTCGTCCGCCATGAAAAGGTCAACAGCCGCCGTCGCCGTTTCCAGGTCCTGGCGTGCCTGCTCGACGTACACCTGTGCGGTGGGCGTCGGGGCGTCCCTGGTGCTTCCTACATAATACATGGCCATTCCGATCCGGTTGGCAACCTTGTCGTCATCATAGACTATACCCCTGGTCCTGGGCGGTGTGCGGAAACGTTTTTCAAGTTCAGCCAATGATTTCTGGATTCCTTCGGCGCTTTCTTTCAACGCTTTCACAGCTTCATCGGGCTCGGCGCCGGGTTTGAGTTGCTGGTTGACAAGGGCCAGGGCCGTGTTGACGCCGGACTGGGCGTGAACGATCCGTTCTACGGCCGAAACGGCTTTTTCCTGCATTTTCATCAGTTCCAGCCGTGCCTGGTAGTTGGCTGCGTAAGCGTTGGCATCAAAGAGCGAACGGGGATCGGCAAGCACCGACAGAGAGTGGCTTGATGTCACGGCATCGTCCGCTCCCGCCGCAAGGCTCAGAGTCACTTCGTAGTCTCCGGGCAACACCTCGGGGCCGGCCGGCAAGCCGTCTTCCAATTCGGCCGGTTCCGGTCCGGGCATCGGCCTGACACCGTCGCGGCGCATGTCCCAGACGATGCGGTTGATGCCCTGATGGACGGGGAATCTCTGTGTCCTGATGAGTTCCCCGCCGGCATCGCGAATCGTCATCTCGCCCTTGGGCTCCTTGTCTTCATGGTCTGTATCGGTCGGGTCATTTGCAGCACGCTGCTTTGATTTTCGCTGGCGCTCGAGCGCCTCGTCCGGGTGCGGCAGGTCGTTACCGCTCGCCATGAACGTGATCATGGTGCCGTAGGGTTCGTTCTCCGCCCTGAACTCTCCCGAGCCTGTAAACCGGGTC
>JARFQZ010000232.1 GCA_029287515.1 Lysobacterales bacterium | reverse complement strand
CAGCCCTGGTGTCCTGCCGGCTGGAAGGCGTTTCCAGGTACTCATACAGGGTCGACAGGTACAGGTTGTCTTCGTACATCCCGCCGATGGCCGTGAGGATCGCTGATACCGCTGACTGTCCTTGCCGGAACAGCATCAGGTACATAGTCATCTGCCCCAGGGTGATCCGGCTGAGCACAGCGGCGGCCGCAATCCAGGCATAGGCGCCGTAGAGCGCGACCGTTCCGATCAGGCCCAGCAAAAACCCCCAGCCGTCACGCCGGATCGCCAATGAGCGATCGCGGGTATAGAGGCGCTTGAAAATGTCCCTGTATCGCTGCAGCAACAGTGGGCCCAGCCCGAACAGCTTGACCTCCTTGACGTTGTCTTCCCTGGCCAGAACCGTCTCAAGGTAGATTTGCATGCGGGTGTCGGGCGAGCGCCAGCGAAACAGTGTGAATGCCTCCCCCGAAAAGCGGGTCTCGGCGATGAAGCTCGGCAGACCGGCAATAATCAGCACCACGACGGCCCACGGCGAAAACTGCACCAGAAGCACACCATAGCTGACCAGAGACACCAGGTTCTGGGCCAGCCCGAAAGTCCGGTTTACCAGAGACAAAGGACGGCTGGATGCTTCCCGCCTGGCCCGGGTCAGCTTGTCGTAGAACTCGGCGTCCTCGAACTGCGCGAGTTCCAGGGTCAGGGCTTTTTCCAGGATCATCACGTTGACCCGCTGGCCGAGTTGCGCCCGCAGCAGCGCCTGGCAAAGGGAGATCCCCCGTTGCGCACCGGCCAGTGCTGCAACCACCGCAGCCTCCAGGGCCACCAGGCTGAATACGGTCGCAAACTCCGCTTCGCCGGACTCCGTGTAAAGCTTCGAAGCGGCAACCACCGCGTCGATGATCAACGCGCCGACGTAAGCCACGGCAGCCGGCAACACGCCGGCCACCAGGGTCAACAGGCCCAGGACCACGGTCAGCCTGCGGTTGGTTTGCCAGACCAGCCCCAACGCCCTGCGACTGTAGCGGAATACGCCGAAGAAGCCGCGGGTCGGCGATTCAGGGGGTGATTCCGGGGGTGATTCCGGGGTATTGGGGTGCGCAGAATGTGCCATTGGCGTATATCATTGTGACATGAAGCTCAAAGCGATCAAGTGGTTACTGCTGTTGACCTGCCTTGCACCAGCCGTTTCATTGGCCAATGACCTGGAGGGCTTGCTGGCCCGGAACCTGGAGGCCATCGGCGGCGCTGAAAACTGGGCCCGGATCAAGAATGTCCGGGTCCGGCTGACCATCGAGGAACCCGACTTCCAGGTGGAAGCCACCTATGTCGCGTCCCGCAGCGGAAGCATGAGAATCGACATCCAGCAGAATGGCCAGACGGTGTTTCGGGAAGGTCTGGATGAAGGCACCGCCTGGCAGTGGACCGAGGCGGATGGAGTGAGCATTCAGAATGAACAGTCAGCCGCCGCTTTGCGCCATGGCATCGAGTTTCCCGGCCGCTTCTTCACGCTGATGGACCTGTACCTTAACGGCACATCGGTCGCACTGGAAGGGCAGGTTCTGGAGGGAGACAGCACCCAGTGGCGAGTCCGGGTTACCCTGGCAGATGACTTCAGCCGGGACTATTTCATCGACGAGACGACCGCGCTGATCGTGCGTGAGCATGACCGGCGTGCGTTTCACCCGGCCGCGGACCCGACCGCTGTCCTGATCGAGACGAGGAAAGAGGAACCCGAATGGGTCAACGGCGTGCTGCTGTACCGGATCAGCCGGAATATCAACCTGGAAACCGGGGAATGGCTGGCCACGACCCGGGTTCACTCGTTCGAGCACAATATCGAACTTACCGAGGGGTACTTCAATGCCCGATGAAAAGGGGCCCCGCTCCGGGACCCCTATGGCTGTTTCCAGCCTGTTCTTCTAACTTGTTTTTCTAGCTTATTTGACGCGGCGGATCGTCACCTTGGCGACGGGGCCACGCCAGTCGTGCAGCATGGGGATGGTGTCGCCTATGCCGTGCACTCCGTTGGACAGGTGGACGTAGCCTTCACCGCTGTCGTCGGGGACGTTGGCGCCCTGGCAGAAAGCAACCGGCGGTCCCGGGATGCTAACGCAAAGCTCGTCGTTGTATTCAGTACCGGCGTCATAGGCATATGCAGTCGCCGCACGGTGGTTGCGTGGCAGGGCGATAGAGTCTACGGCCACGAAGGAATCGTTGGTGGGCAACAGCATCGCCGCGAAACTCAAGCGGTTGAAGCGGTTGCTGCCTTCGATCATGAAGCTGGCGGTCGCTCCCGGCATGATGGGACCCGTTCCCGAGGTGTCCTGGACCAGTTCAGGTACGGACATCAGCAGGTCATTGAGGGGATCTGTGGCGCCGTCTTCGGCCAGCAGTTCGAGCTCCTCGATGGCAGGGGCTCCCAATTCAAAAAAGGCAATATCGCTCTTGTGGGTTGCGGCGAGGACCGGCGTGAAAATCTGGCCCTTGGTCAGGTTGGTTATGGTCACCTCGTAAGTTTTACTCTCACTGGCAAAGATGGGTCCGCTGATCATCAAAGCGGCTGTCAAAATAATCGCTGTCTTTCTCATCTGCTTAATGCTCCTGTATTGAAAAATTCAGTTTCTGGGTTTGTCTCCCGTCCCGATAACTATTCTCTGAAACAATTTTCACAGGCCTATCACGAATGAGTGATTTCGTATGTTTATGGATTAAAAGCATTTTTTCGCAAATAAATCTGCCGCCGTGATACTTTCGTTAGAATTCGGGTCTATTTTTCCTGACAGGAATCAAGACAGGAAAAATGATGAGTGCGCGAAAAGTACTGGTGGTCGAAGACGAAAAAGACATCGCTGAACTGGTGGCCCTGCATTTGCGAGACCTGGATTGCGAAGTAACGCAAGCCGGCGACGGCCACGACGGAATGCGCCAGGCTTTTGCCAGGAACTGGGACCTGGTGATCCTCGATCTGCGGCTGCCGGGACCCGACGGACTGACCATCTGCCGCGCCCTGCGTCGTGAGTCACGCTACGTTCCGATACTCATGCTCACTTCGAAGTCGTCGGAACTGGACCGGGTGCTGGGGCTCGAGCTCGGAGCAGATGATTACGTCACCAAGCCTTTCAGCGTTTCCGAGTTGATGGCGCGCGTCAAGGCTATCTTCCGTCGTGTCGAGTCCATGGAGAAAAGGTTTCCGGGCGGGTCGGAGACCCTGTCGATCGGTCCATTGAAAATCGACACCAATGGCCGGGAGGTGTTGGTCAATGAGCAGCCGATGCCGTTGACGGCACGCGAGTTCGACCTGCTGTTGCATTTCGCCCGCCACCCGGGTCGCGTGTTCAGCAGAGCGCAGCTGCTCGACAGCGTCTGGGGCTACGGTCACGACGGTTATGAACACACGGTCAACTCCCACATCAACCGCCTGCGTTCCAAGATCGAACCTGACCCGGCCCAGCCGGAGGTGATCGTCACGGTATGGGGCGTGGGGTACAAACTCGAAGCGCAGCCGGGAGTGCACGCGGCATGAGAACCCTTTTCGCACGGCTCAGTGCCGCCCTGTTCCTGGTCGTCGCGATCATAGGCGGCGGATTCTTCATGGTGGAGCAGATCAGCTCCCGCCTCTACTACGAAGAAATCACGCAACGCCTGAATGCATCGATTGCGATGTATGTGACCGGTGAAATGCAGCTGATCGAAGACGGTGCCGTCAACGAAGACGCGCTGACCCTGCTGGCTCAGCGGGCCATGATCATCAACCCCACCGTGGAGGTTTACCTGCTGGATACCGACGGCCGGATCCTGGCCCACCCAATGCCGCCTGAGTCCATCCAGTCCGAACAGGTGGCGCTCGGACCGGTAAAGAAACTAATGAGCGGGGAAACAGAAATGCCGCTGAGGGGAACCGATCCTCGCAATATCGATCGCCAGAAGATTTTTTCAGCTCACCCTGTGATGCACAACGACGTGCTGCAGGGCTACCTGTACGCGATTCTGGGCGGACAGAAATACGATGAACTGGCCGACAGCGTGCGCGGCAGTTACGTCCAGAAACTCAGCCTTGGCGCCCTGGTGGCCATCGTGTTGACCGCTTTCCTGGTTGGATTGCTGGTGTTTGGGCTGCTTACCAGGCGGCTCACGAGGCTGACCTCCGACGTTCAGACATTTACCGAGTCCGGGTTTGACCCGGAACAGGTCGAGGCACTTGCTTACCAGGGTTCAGGGGCCGGCACGCAGGACGAAATCGGCCAGTTGCGCGAAGCTTTTTCGGGCATGGCCAACAAGATCCGGGAACAGTTCGAGGGCCTGAAGGAAACTGACCGTCTGCGACGTGAACTGGTCAGCAACGTCTCGCACGACTTGCGCACGCCGCTTGCATCGATGCATGGCTACGTGGAAACACTGCTGCTAAAGAACGACTCGCTGAGTGAAGAGGAACGCCTGCGCTACCTGGAAATTACCCGCAAGCACTCCCTGCGCCTTCGGCAGCTGATCGGTGACCTGTTTGAACTTTCCAAGCTGGATTCGGCGAGCGTCAAACCAACCCTGGAAACATTTTCGCTGGCGGAGCTGCTGCAGGACGTGACCCAGGAATTTGAATTGCAGGCTGAAAACAAGGGCATCGATATCGACGTTCACGCGCATGACGGTGCATCGATGGTGCATGCCGATATCGGCCTGATGCAGCGTGTACTGGAGAACCTGCTGCGCAACGCGGTTCGTTACACGCCCCGGGGCGGCAACATTTCAATCACCCTGGACAAGAAACCGGGTTGTGTCGCCGTGGCGGTGGCGGATACCGGTTGCGGCATTGCAGAACACGAGCTTGACCGAATATTCGACCGGTTTTACCGGTCAGAGCAGGGCGAGGAAGAGCGGACCAATTCAGCCGGTCTTGGGCTGGCTATCGTCAAACGAATCCTGGACCTGCATGGCAGCAGGATCACCGTGAACAGCAGGGTAAACCAGGGCACCCGATTCGAGTTCGACATCCCGGCCCGCGCTGCCTGATCAGGTCACGCAAATCTTCATCGTGCCGATCTCCTTGTAGATGATCGCCAGGGGTTTCTTGCTGGAGAAGGTGATGATCCTGCTGCCGCTATACAGCAGGTGGGAAGTCAGGAAACCGTGAACTTCCTCGCCGGTTTCGAGGATACTCGTGATCTGTTTGCGCGCCAGTTTCTGGTGCTTTTTACCGATCGGAATTTCCAGTGACCCTATTTCGATGTACTTACGGCGGAATTTCACCTTTGGCACACGTTCATGTAAAAGAACTTCCCGGTAAAGCTGCTTGATCATGGGTTTGGGCAGAACCAGACCCAGCTGGGTGGAAGCGGTCAGCCAGTTGATGCCGTTATCGTCCCGGTAAATGCTCTCATGCTCTCCAAAGGCCTGGCACCAGCCTCTGAAATAAGCGGCATAGCGTTTGAGATCTCGCTCGAGCATTGTTTAAAGAAACACCTGACATCCGTATCACCCTGAATGTATCCTTTTTCGCTTCCCCTTGCCAGCCAGGAAAAAAAGGGGTCAGGTTAACTTTTTCGGGCGGCGCCGAAGCTGCCGCCCGAAAAAGTTAACCTGACCCCATTTTTTCTTCAGTCAGCGGACTACTGCTTACCACCAACCCTTGATGCGCCCTTGTGACCGATCGCTTTCTTCAAGTCATCGGGGCTTGCGATCCGTGGGCTGTGGGTGCCCACCAGCTTGCTGTAGTCGAGATCCAGCTC
>JARFQZ010000104.1 GCA_029287515.1 Lysobacterales bacterium | reverse complement strand
GGCCTGGCCCTTCTCGCTGGATGCGCATGGCTCTGGCCGCCAGCCTGCTGCTTGCGGTCGGCGCAGCCGGAATCACCTGGAACATGAACCGGGGCTGGGATTCCGTCGAGGCTTACGTGGCGGATCATTACCGGCACGACGGCTACAGCATGCTGGAACAGGCGAACAATGCGACAGCGGGTGATGTTCAGAGAATTCTGGCTGCGGTCGACATGGAGGCTGCACCCGCGCTCGCCAACATCGTCGGAGTGATCAAGTACTGCCCGACACCTGATGGCAAGGGTGTGCACATGGTGCTGAATACCCAGGACGGCCCGGTGACAGTCATCTACATGCCCGAAACACCCGTCACAGACCGTGAGACGCTTCATTTTGACAACGTCGAAGCTGTGCTGGTGGAACTGGAAAGGGGTTCAGCAGCGATTATCGGCGCTGAACAGCAGCAGATCGCGGACGTTTACTCCATAGTTCAAAGTTCCATCGTACCGGCTGGCTGAAATATCCAATTTATCGGGCACGGCAGCGGGGTAAGCCGGCGCCCAATCTGGTAAATTGTCTGTCATGATCAGTCAACTTTCCCAACGAGCCCGCATCCTCTGGATCAGCATACCTTCCGCGCTGGTAGTGGTGTGCCTGGTGATGATGTTCTTCCTTAATCACGAGCCGCCGCCATTCAACCCCATAGCCCGTGCGACGCTGCATGCCCAAGACCACGGGCATCAGCTCGTCACCGGTTACACGACGACTTCGACATTGATCGAGGTGGTCGATGAGCTGCTGCATAAACGCGGCGGCTACATGTCGAATGACATCATGCCGCCCTGGGTGTTTCTGGACAACGTCCCCAACTGGGAGTTTGGCGTTCTCACCCAGGTACGGGATCTTGCGCGCGCCATGCGCAATGATTTCAGCCGTTCACAGACCCAATCGACTGAAGATCTCGACCTTTCAGAGGCAGACCCCCTGTTCCACTATGACAACGCGCGATGGATTCCGCCGGATACCGAGGGACGTTACAGGAAAGGCATGGACGCGCTGGAGAGGTACCTGACACGCCTGTCGTCGCCAAGCGAATCCGAGGGTCAGTTCTACGCCCGCGCCGACAACCTGACGGACTGGCTCGCTATTGTCGAAAAGCGCCTGGGGTCGCTCTCACAGCGGCTGTCAGCAAGTGTCGGCCAGGTGCGACTGAATACGGATCTGTCCGGCGACCCGGAAGCCAGGCAGTCGACCGATTCTCCGAATGTAGTCATGGTCAAAACACCGTGGACCCAGATAGACGATGTTTTCTACGAAGCCCGCGGGACTTCCTGGGCGCTGGTGCACTTTCTGCACGCCATGGAGGTCGATTTCGAAGATGTCCTGCGTAAGAAAAACGCCACGGTCAGCTTCAGGCAAATCATCAGGGAACTCGAATCCACGCAGAAAGCTCTGCACAGCCCAATGGTCCTGAACGGAAGTCAGTTCGGTCTGTTTGCCAACCACTCACTGGTGATGGCGAATTACATTGCGCGCGCCAACGCCGCGATCATCGACCTGAGAAATCTGTTGCAGGAAGGATAGGCAGCTCCAGATGAGCAAACGCCTCACATTCATTCTGGCGCTGGTTGTGCTCTTTTCCGCCAGTTCTGCCATCTGGGCCGAATCCAACGGCACAACCGTGATCGGGCCTGTAAACGTCGTCTCCATGAAGGATGGAAGCATAGCCCCGAACCAGGCAGTGGTCCTCCGGGCGGGACGGATTGCGCAGATTTCGGCTTATCCGGAAATCGATGTCAGCGAGCCGGATGTCCGGGTGGACGGACATGATGGTTACCTGATTCCCGGCCTGTCGGAGATGCACGCCCATATTCCTTCCAGTGGGCGTGAGCAGTACGCTCGTGACATTCTGATGCTGTATCTGGCCAACGGCATCACGCTCGCCCGGGGCATGCTGGGAGAACCGTGGCATCTGGAGTTGCGCGAACTTCTCGCGACCGGTGCCTGGGAAGGCCCCCGGCTGGTGACCAGCGGACCTTCTTTCAATGGGCGTTCAGTTACATCCCCCCGGCAAGCAGCGGAAATGGTGCGCATGCAGGCTGATGCCGGCTACGATTTCCTCAAGCTGCACCCCGGACTGGAACCGGATGAATTCAGCGCGCTCGCCACCGCAGCCCATGAAGTGCCAATCCCGTTTGCGGGCCACGTGTCTTTCGCGGTAGGGCTGAACGCTGCACTGCAAGCGCATCAGGCAACGATAGATCACCTGGACGGATATGCCGAGGCGCTGATACCCCCCGAATCGAGCCAGTACGGGGTACAGCCACAGTGGTTTGGTGTCAATCTGGCCTCCGCCATGGATCCGGCGCGCGCGCGCGATCTCGCCCTGAATACCGCCCGTGCCGGCGTCTGGAACGTGCCGACCCAGAGTCTGCTCGAGAACACGGCTGGCGCCAGAACGCTGGAGGAGATGCTGGGGCGTCCCTGCATGGCCTATGTCTCCGATGACCTCAAGCGCCGATGGATCGCGAGAGTGGAGGAAATGCAGTCCGAAGTGAGTCTGCAGGACCGCCGGCAATTTATCGAGGCGCGCCGAACGCTCATCGGGGAGCTGCAGGATGCAGATGCCGGCCTGTTGCTTGGCTCAGATGCTCCCCAGATCATGAACGTACCCGGATTTTCAATCCATGAAGAACTGGGCTTCATGGTGGCGTCAGGATTGAGCCCTCTGGAAGCACTCCAGAGCGGAACCCTCAATGTCAGCCGCTTCCTCGAAGAAGACGACACCGGTGACGTCATAGCGGGATACCGGGCCGATCTCGTTTTGCTGGCGGCCGATCCGCTGCAAGACATCGGAGCAACCCGTCAGATTCTCGCAGTGTTCCGGAACGGTAAAGTCTATACCCGACCGGAACTGGATCGGAAGCTGGACCAGATCCGCTCCCGGGGACTTTGAAAAGGTTGACGATTGATGAAAAGCGGTCTTCGGAATGCATGCCTGATTGTTGCAGTGTCGATGCTATCAGCGTGCACAACAGATACCATCGACGACAGGCGCTTTGGACAGCAGGTCGTTTGCCATGACGGCAAACAGACCCTGGCGGTCTCGAATGCCGACAGCTTCGTGCACCTCAATCATGGCGATTCGGCAGGCCCCTGTCCGGAACAAGACAAAGACAACTAGAATCCAGTTGACCCGAACATTGAACTCGTATCCCGGATAAAGGCGCAGGACAGGTGTGGCTGGACGCCTTGCTGAACTGAGAACCGTAACCTTAGCTGCGGTTCGAAGTAAGCTCAAGTCCAGGTGCGCCCGAACCAGCCAGGACCGGGATAGGAACTGACTCGGAGACAATCTGTACTTTCTGAATGTGGTAGATTTCTATTGAATATATTCAATAATTCAATATCTTACGTGGAGAGCCAGTTTCGACTGGCGCAATGTACGGGTTAATGCCCCAATTCCCAATCATCGAACGCCATTTGCCGTATGTTTCCCGCCTGAACTCGAGGATTACTTCCTCGGTCGACATGGTCGTGATTCACTGCACCGAGCTGCCGGACCTGGAGGCGGCCCGGGACTACGGAGAAAAGCTACACTATCAGGAAAGCGGCACTGGTAATTCAGGACACTTCTACATAGAACGTTCTGGAAAAATAGAGCAATGGGTTCCGATTGACCGGATTGCTCATCATGTACGCGGCCACAACGAAACCAGTATCGGAATCGAACTCGATAACCGGGGTCGATTTCCGGATTGGTTCGATTCCCGTAACCAGGATATGACCCAGGTCTACAGCGATACTCAGCTTGATGCTCTGATTGCGCTGCTGGAACAGCTGCAAACTGATTGTCCTTCTCTCCAGTGGATCGCAGGCCACCAAGACCTTGACTCCTCACAGGTTCCCTCCAGCGACAGACCGGCTATTATGGTCCCCAGAAAAATGGATCCGGGCCCTCTTTTTCCATGGAAGAAAATTCTGGCTTCCACCAGCCTGACCCGTTTATCTCCGGACAGTAGTTCGCTTTAGTACATTAAGTGTCCGTTTTTCAATTTTCAATGCATTTCAATCGCCCTGACCTGACCTCGGCATATATGAATGGGAATATTTCCGGGCGGGGAGTTGAGCGCATGAACACATTGATTCCCGCAAGAATACGATCATGATTTCTATCAGATCACGAATCGATAACCCAGACTGTAAACGGATTCAATAAGCTCCCGGCCCCGGGTGACTTCTCCCAATTTTCGGCGCAGGTTCTTGACGTGTGTGTCCACGGCGCGGTCGCTGACGACACGATAATCCGTATACATTTCGTTCATCAACTGGTTCCGGGAAAAGACCCTTCCCGGTTGGCCGGAGAGTGTCTTGAGAAGGGCGAATTCCACCGGTGTAAGGTGAAGTTTTACACCCTGGTAATGTGCGGTGAACTGCTCAACATCCAGTTCCAGACCGGACTCTCCTGCCGTGCCGGTTTCATGCGCGGAACGCCGCAGTACGGCCTTGACCCGGGCTACGACCTCACGCGGTGAAAAAGGCTTGCAGATGTAATCATCGGCTCCAAGTTCCAGGCCCAGCAAGCGATCGATCTCTTCCACACGCGCGGTGACCATAATGATCGGAACGTCACTCTCCGCCCGGATCATTTTGCACACTTCAATCCCGTCCGTGCCCGGAAGCATCAGGTCCAGCAGCACGAGGTCCGGTGAGTGGCGCCTGAACTGGCCCAGTGCCTCGTCGCCCCGGGATACAATATGCGAACCGAAACCACCCTGGGCCTGCAGGTAATCCTGCAGCAAGCTCGCAATCTTCGGCTCATCTTCAACAATCAGTATGTTTTTGTCTGGCGAACCCATACTCGGATCATACGGTGGGTAAAGAAACCCGGATTCGCAGACCGCCGGACGACCCATGACTGGCTTCGATCGATCCTCCATGCGCCTCGGCTATGTTCTTGCAGATGGAAAGGCCAAGCCCGGAGCCTCCTGTCGCGCGCGACCGGCTGCCTTCCACGCGATAGAACCGATCGAACAGGCGCTCGAGTTGCTCATCGCTGACACCGGGTCCCGAATCTTCCAGAACGATGCCGGCCTCATGGTCGTCGGCTTCAAGGTAGAGTCTCACGGTTCCGCCTTCGTCCGCGTACCTGCAGCTGTTTTCCAGTAAATTGTGCAATAACTGCTTCAATCTCTGAGGGTCTCCGGAGATTGTGACATTTTGTCCCAGGTCCAGTTCCAGCGTGATCCTGCGGTCTTTCATGCGTTGCCGGAATGCATCTGACGCCTGACCGGCGATTTCCGACAGGTCGACTGGCTCCTTGATTACGTTCAGGGCCCCTGAATCTGACAAGGCCAGTGCCTGCAGATCATCCACCAGCGAAGCCAGCTGGTTGATCTCCTCGGTCAGGGATGCAGTCATGCGCTGATCAGCCTGACGCACGCCATCGGCAATGGACTCCAGTTCAGCCTTCATGACGGCCACGGGCGTGCGCAATTCATGGGCGATGTCCGCAATCCAGCGTTGCCGGGCCGAGCGGTTCTTTTCGAGTGTTTCCGCCAGTTGGTTTACGCTGTTGCCGAGCCGCCCGATTTCATCCCGGGACCCCACT
>JARFQZ010000077.1 GCA_029287515.1 Lysobacterales bacterium | reverse complement strand
ATCGATGTCTCCTACGATTCTGCCGTCAGGCAAGCGGTTGATACCCACATCGACCACGATCGCCCCGCGCCTGATCCAGTCCGAATTCACGATCCCCTGCTTGCCGATGGCGCTGATCAACAGCTCGGCGCTGCGGACATGTTCCTCCAGGTTGCGGGTGAAGCGGTGACTGACCGTTACCGTCGAGCCCGTGAGCAGCAACTCCAGTGCCATCGGCCGGCCCACGATATTCGAAGCACCCACGACCACGGCGTGCATCGAGCGGTTCGCAATTCCGTAGTAATGCAATAAGGCCATGACGCCGCGCGGGGTGCAGGGTCTCAGTCCAGGTTGCCGCAAAGCCAGCCTGCCGACGTTACATGCCTGGAACCCATCGACATCCTTGTCCGAGCGGATTCGGTTGGTGACCGCCGCCTCGCTGATGTGATGCGGCAGGGGAAGCTGCACCAGGATGCCGTCAATCTCCGGATCTTCATTGAGCCTGTCGATAAGCCCCAGGAGTTCCTCTTCAGTCGTTGATGCATCCAGGTCGAAATCTTTCGCCACTATGCCTGCACTCTCACAGTCCCGCCTCTTGGCCCGGACATAGATCGAAGACGCGGGGTCCGAGCCCACCAGCACCACGGCAAGGCCGGGCCGGCGACCGCCGGAAGCAACGTGTGATTCAATAGACTGGCGCACGCAATCGATAATTTTCCGGCTGACTTTGACGCCATCGAGCAATTTTGCTTTTGATTCTTGTTGGATTGTATTCATGATCGGGAGTATTTTAATTTAGACAAGGAGGAATATTCCATGCGTGTCCACGAGTTTGTTTTCCGCTCCCTCGAAGGAGTCAACTTGCCACTGAGCCGATGGAACGGCCAGCCCCTGCTGCTGGTGAATACGGCTTCCGAGTGTGGCTTTACACCCCAATACGAAAAACTGCAGGCGCTCTGGGAGGAATATCGGCCAGCCGGACTGGTTGTCATTGGCATTCCCTGCAATGACTTTGGGGGCCAGGAGCCCGGTGACGAGGAAACCATACATGAATTCTGCACTACCCGTTACAACGTGACTTTCCCCATGACTGAAAAACTGACCATCAACGGGATCGGTGCACACCCCCTGTTCATTGCGTTGCGGGAAGAATACACCAGGGACATACTGCCGACCTGGAATTTCTTTAAATACCTTTTTGCCGCTGACGGATCTCTGTTACGGCACTGGCCGTCCAATGTCCCCCCGGATGAACCGGGCTTCCGGCATGAAATAGAGCGAAACCTTTCATCCTGGAGGCTGTGAGCCACAACTGGAACAGGAGGGATCGGCCGGCAATTTCATTCTGCGGAACTCCATGTTGAGCGCATCGACCATCAGGAGTTCGCCGATCAGTACCCGGCCGATTCCAAGCGCCAGTTTCAGTGCCTCGTTGGCCTGCAAGGTGCCCACGATGCCGGGCAGGATCCCCAGCACACCCGCCTCTGCGCAACCGGGCGCTTCGCCCTCGGCTGGCGCCCTGGGCATCAGGCACTGAAAGCAGGGAGAGGAATCCTGGCCCGGGCCTGAAGGCCAGAAGACGGAAACCTGGCCCTGGAACCTCATGACGGCGCCGTAAACCAGCGGTGTGCCATGCTCCAGGCACGCCCTGTTGAGCGCATACCGGGATTCGAAGCTGTCGGTACCGTCAATCACGATGTCCCAGTCAGCGGCTAACTCGCCGGCATTTTGCGGCGTCAGCTTCAGGTCGAGAATTTCGGTAGCGATCCCCGGGTTGATGTCCTGAATCCTGCTGCAGGCAGACTCAACCTTCGACTGCCCTATGCGGCTTTCACCGTGCAGCACCTGGCGTTGAAGATTACTGCGCTCCACCGTATCGAAATCGAGCAATCCCAGGGTGCCCACACCCGCGGCTGCCAGGTACATCGCAACCGGTGAATTCAACCCCCCGAGCCCAGCCAGTAAAATCCTGGTGTTCAGCAATTTGCGCTGCCCCTGCGGTCCGACCTGGGGCATGACCAAATGACGTGCGTAGCGGTCGGCCTGGCTTGCCTCCAGCCCGGCAGGATACTCAGCCGGCAGACCGGCTGCCTGCCAGCCCGTGAAACCACCGGAGACGCTGCTGAAGCGGTTGAACCCATGTTGCCTCAGCCTTCGCACGGCCTCCAAAGAGCGCACGCCCTGTGCACACATGATCCAGCCGGACAGGTCAAAACCGGCCCCCTCGCATCGCCGCAACAGCTCTTCCTCGCTTATGGCAACAGCGCCTGCCGGCCAGCCAAGCTGTCTCTCGTTACGGTCGCGTATATCGTACAGGGGGCGTGATGCGCATATTCCACCGGCAACCTCAACGACCGGTGTTTCGATGGGTACGGATTGCGGATTGCTCATTCGGGGACCTTTTCAAATGCGCTTATTTGCGTGATTTCCGCGAGGTAAATTTCTTCAGCCGTTTGCGTTTATCGAGTTGCCGTCTGCTCAATACGTTCTTGCGGTCCTTGTAGGGATTGTCGCTGTCCCTGAAATCAATGAATACAGGTGTTCCCTTCAGCTTGAAGTGCCTGATGAACCGGTTAACAAGGTAGCGGCGGTACGAATCGGGAATGGTATCCGTGCGGCTGCCGTGAATGATGATCCTCGGCGGAAGCTTGCCGCCGGAATGCGCGTAACGCAGCTTGGCGGTCCGGCCATGCTTCATCGGGGGCTGATGAGCATCGAAAGCTGCTTTCAACACGCGTGTCAGTTCGGGTGTGCTGAAATCCACCAGCGCGCTTTTGAATGCGCGCTGAACGGCGTTCATCAGTTCCTGTATGCCTGAGCCATGCAGGGCGGATAAAGTCACCCTCTGCGCCCAGTCAACATACGTGAGCTTGCGATCCATGTCCGACTTCACGCGTTTCCGGTGATCCGGATCCAGACCATCCCATTTGTTCAGGGCAATAACCAGCGCACGGCCCTGCGTCAGCACGTGGCCCAGCAGCGTCGTGTCCTGGTCTGTCAAACCTTCGCTGGCGTCGAGCATCAGCACCACCACGTGAGCCCGGTCGATCGCTTGCAGCGCTTTGATGATACTGAATTTCTCGACGACTTCGGTGACCTTGGAACGCCGCCTGACACCGGCGGTGTCAATCAACTCGTAGGGCTGTCCGTCCCGCTCGAGAAAGATGCTGATGGTGTCACGGGTTGTCCCCGGCTGATCGAAGGCGAGCACTCGTTCTTCACCCAGCAAGCGGTTGACCAATGTGGATTTACCGACATTCGGCCGGCCCACAATGGCCAGGCGCAAGCGGTCTGTTTCTTCTTCCCCGGGCGATTCGGCTGTGTCGGGCAGCAGCCCGTCGACCCGTCTCATCATCGATTCGAGACCCCGCCGGTGTGCAGCGGCCACGGGCAACAACTCACCCATTCCCAGGCTGGCAAAGTCGGCCATTGCCGTATCCGCATCGAGGCCGTCTACCTTGTTTGCCACCAGGATGACGTCCCGCGAAGATTTTCTGAGAAGACTGGCGATCTCCTTGTCTTCAGCCATCAGTCCATCGCGCGCACTGACGACGAACAACACCACGTGAGCCTCATCGATCGCCTGGTGCACTTGTTTTGCCGTGAGGTAATCGATGCCTTCGGCATTGGATACCAGGCCACCGGTGTCAACCAGGAGACACGGCGTATTGCCAACCTTTGAAATTCCGTACTGACGGTCCCGGGTAACACCCGGCATATCGGCGACCAGTGCGTCCCGGGTACGGGTCAGGGCATTGAACAGCGTCGATTTACCGACGTTCGGCCTGCCGACAATGGCGACGACGGGAAGCAAGGTTAAGGCCTTGTCAGAACCTATAGCGCCGCACCCGCACGGTAAGCGATCAGTTCGCCTCCATGGGTGAGCACGTAAAGTGTCGTTCCGACCGTGAGTGGCGCGGCTACAAATCCCTTCTTGCCTGCCCGCTGACGAGCTACGAATGAGCCGATGCCAGTATCAATCCAGTGCATATACCCTTCTTTGTCGCCGACCACGACGTAATTGCCGTAAAAGGCAGGGCGCGTGAGGTCGCGGTTGGTCAATAAATCAATTTTCCACAAGGTGGAGCCGTTTCGACGGTCCAGCATCCAGAGGTCGCCATTCGCTTCGCTGATCGCGAGATTCGTGCGGTCTACCTGCACGCCAGTGGCGGAGGAGATTTCCTTGAACCAGAGCAACCGCCCTGAATCTGCAGCCAGGGAGACCACGCGCTTCTTATAGCTGGAAACAATCAGGTCAGAGGCCACGATCACCATCTGGGTTCCAACGTCCGCGAGACGCTGCAATTCGGTGCGGCCTTCGGGTGAAACGACAGTCTGGTTCCAGACCAGGCTGCCGTCCTCGAGCTTCAGACTGACGACGCTGCCGTCATCGTATCCGACGAAGACCACTCCGGCCCTGACCAGCAGGTCCGCGTTACCACGAAGCGTCAGTAGCGGGACACTGTGGTCATAAATCCAGATACGCCGGCCATTGATCTCATCCAGGCCAAACACCCGGCCATCGATGCACCGGACCACGACAATCCCGTCAGCGGACGCGGGTGGGGTCAGCACTTCTGATGACACCTGCGCGTTCCAGAGTTCCGTCCCACTGTCGCGATCGTAGGCAATGACTCGCCCGTCGATGGTACCCATGTAAATCTGTCGGTCATCGAGACCGGGACCGCCGGAAAAAGGCTGCTCGGTTTTGAGCTCCCAGTTCTTTTGGCCGGTATCAGCATCGACCGAAACCAGTTTGCCTTTGTAGTCGGCGGTAACAATCGTTCCCGAGGAATAACGCGGCGCCATGCTCAGGCCCTGTTTGCCCATTCCGTCACCGACATTCACGGACCAGACTTTCTTCACTTTCAGAGAAGTTTCGAACTCCACCAGTGGCGCCGGTGCATTTGGCTCATCATCGCCCCAACTCTCGATCCAGCTGCAGCCCTGGAGCAGCAAAGCAATCACGATGAAAGCGACAAGAAGTTTTTTCACGATCCGGTAGCCTCGCCGGGGACTTCCGCGCCCAGTGACTCCAGTTTGAGCATCAGATAGCCGCGATCACCCGCACCGGGTTCGAGCAGGGCCAGCGCCTCGAGGTAGGCTTCCCTGGCCTCTTCGACCCTTCCCTGGTCGAAATGGATATCACCCCGCACTTCGGCAAACCGTGACTCGAATCCGGTAAGTTCCGTTGCACCGTCAATCAGCGCCAGGGCTGCATCGGCATCGCCCTGATCCAGCAACACACGCGCCAGTCGCTCACGGGCAACGACTTGCATTGCCCTGGGATAACCGTTCTCCATGACGTATTCATAGAGACCGACGGCGAGATCTGTCTGGTTTGCCTCGATCCGGGCGCGTGCAAACTGCAGAGCCGCCATCGCGGTGTAGGGAGATTTTGAGTAGTCTTCCTTCAGGTTCTGGAAATTTGCCACGGCGGCGTCCAGCTGGCCTGCTGTCAGCAGGTCGGACATGACCTCAAATTCTACCGCTGCCCGTTGCCGGCTGTTCTCCTGCCAGCCCTGCCATTGTTTGAATCCGAAGAGGCCGCCAAACGCGATAACCAGGCCCATTACAATGGCGCTGCCGTTTTCCGCCAGCCATTTCTTGACGATTTCGCCCTGCTCGTGGGCGTCATAAACTTCTACCATGATGGAATCTCAGAATGTAAACGAATTAGTTTAACATGCGCAGGTAGTTCTTGAACCAGGATTCGAGGACATCGAGGTTAATTTTTTCCTGGCCGGTCTGGTCCCGAAGGTGCTTGACGGTTACCTGCCCTTCCCTGAGTTCATCCTCGCCCAGAATCACCGCTAGTGGAGCACCGCTGCGGTCGGCCCTTTTGAACTGGGACTTAAAGCTGCCACCGCCAAGATTTGACTGTATCCGCAGCCCGGCTACCTGGCGGCGAAGCTGTTCCGCAAGCTGCAGACCGCCTGCCGTTGCTTCTTCGCCTGCCATGACCAGGTAAACATGGGGGACTTCCCCGGGAGGCTCGGCCTGGTGACGCATCAGTTCGATCAGCCTTTCCTGCCCCATCGCAAATCCGACACCCGGCCAGGGCCGCCCGCCCTGGATTTCGACCAGGCCGTCGTACCTTCCGCCCGCGCATACTGTTCCCTGGGCGCCCAGTTCGCTGGTAATCCACTCGAAAACCGTGTGGCTGTAATAGTCGAGCCCCCTAACCAGCCGCGGGTTGACCTGGTAAGCCACTCCGAAACCATCCAGCAGGCTGCGAAAGCCTTCAAAATGCCCCAGGGACTCTTCGCCCAGGTAATCATTCAACACGGGTGCATCCCGCAACAATTCCTGGACCCCGGGGTTTTTGCTGTCCAGGATTCTGAGAGGATTCCGGTCCAGCCGGTTTATGCTGTCGGCGTCAAGCCGGTCCCGGTTATCGCTCAGAAACCGGTGCAGGCTCTCCCGGTAGGCAGCTCTTTCCCGGGATGTGCCGAGAGAATTGACCTCGAGCCTGATGCCTTCGAGTCCGAGTTTTTGCCAGATGCGCTGACACATCACCAGCAATTCGGCGTCGATATCGGGGCCCGCGGCCCCGAACACTTCCGCCCCCACCTGGTGAAACTGCCGGGTGCGGCCTTTCTGGGGGCGCTCCCGGCGAAACATGGGACCCATGTACCAGAGGCGTACCGGAGCAGCATAGAGCAAGCCGTTTTGGAGAACTGCACGAACGACTCCGGCAGTGCCCTCCGGCCTCAAGCTCAGCAGGTCGCCGTTGCGGTCCTCGAAGGTAGACATTTCTTTTTCGACGACGTCCGTCGCATCGCCGATGGCCCTGGCGAAAAGCTCTGTTTTTTCAAGCACGGGAATACGGATTTCACGATACCCGTAAGTTGACAGGACGTCCCTGACGGTATCTTCCAGAAAATGCCACAAGTGCATATCTGAAGGCAGGACATCGTGCATGCCCCGGATTGAATTTATGGTGGAGCTCACCGGTTCTGAAGCGTCAGCCGGGCGACGTTGCCCCGCGTATGCGGTCCCAGGTTGACGGCCTTGCCGTCCATGTTCAATTCCACGGCGGAAGCCCGCCCGATCATGACCTCGAAAGGCGCCTGCCCCTGGTATTCCCGGCTGGTGCCCGCGCGGATGAGATCCAGTTCCAGTTGATCCCCGGCGGCGTCTGAAATTTCCACCCACGTGTCGGCCGAAGTCGTGATGCTCAAACGATGACGCAACAGGCCGGATTCTTCCCGCCCACCGGCCTCACCGGTAATCGCCGACCAGGCTTGCCCCGCCGTTGAGTTGGAGCCGTCGCTGTCGTTATTGCCGAGTATTTCCATTGACGCAATCGAGGCATTGAGATGGGTATTGGCCGGACGCGGTTCCGGCCCGGCCGCCCCGGCGTCGCTGACGGCGTCATCTGCCGGCAAGGCGGTAGCTGCGGTCTGTTGCGAATCACGCTGTGAAAACTGAACGGCCTGGTGGGTAAACTGCCATGCGAGGGTCGCTATCAGGGCTGACGCAGCCAGGTAGCTGGAGGCTTTCAACCATTTCTCGGCCTTGCCCCGGTTGGTTTTCACGGTAAATACCGTGCGAACTTCGGGCTCGGCGCCCTGCACATTCCCCATGTGATCTTCTATGCCGGACAGGTCGACATCAAGGAAGCGGGCATAATTTCTGATATAACCCTTGAGGTAGACGGAGGGGATGTCCCCGGTTTCACCGCTTTCGATCGCTTCAAGCACGGAAGGCTTGATCCTGGACTGCCTCGATGCTCTCTCGATGGTCAGTCCTTTTTGTTCCCGTTCGTACCGAAGCAGGTCACCCGGCCTCATCGGTATCAGTTCTTTCTGGCTGCTCATTTTCTGTCCTGGCTAGCGTTCCTGCCTGCCTGCGAGGAGCCGGGATAACGCTCCATCAATTCTTGCCTGTAACGATTGGCTGCCTGCTGATCGCCCAGCTTTTGTTCTATGTCATATCCCAGTGTCAGGCTTTCTTCGTTCATCGCCTCCACAGCTTCGTAACGCTGCAGGAAGGCCCGGGCCCTCAAATACGATCCCTGTTCGTAACTGATCCGGGCCATTGGAAGCAGCGACCCGGGCAGCTTGCTGTCGTACTCCAGTGATTGTCGCAAAAAGGCCTCGGCTTTGTCCAGATCACCCTGGTCCAGGGCGCACGACCCCGCGTTGGAAAGAGCGATTGCCGGCGTGCTGTAAAACGGGTCGGCCACCGCGGCGCGAAAATATTTTTCTGCATCCTCACCTTTTCCGGAGGCGCACAGGTACGCACCGTAATTGTTGTTCACATCGCCATCGGTCGGATCGTAGCGCACGGCAAGCTTGTACTCTTCACCGGCCTTTTCGGTTTCGCCGATGGTTTCGTAAAGAATACCCAGCAGCGTGTGTGCAGGCGCGTAAGTCTTGTCGTGGGCGACCGCCCTTTTCAGTTTTTCCAGCGCAATCTCGTACTGCCCCAGGTCCATGTAGTTCCTGCCGAGCGACGTGTTGGTCTCAGCAGCCTTGCGCTGTGACTCTTCCGACTTTTTCGGAGTGCTTTCGCAGGAAGCGATGAACAGGACGGCTATCAGTAACAGGATTCTCAACATGTCAGTTCCCTTGCATGTGTTCGCGAAACATCTGGCTTCTCCGGGTGCGGTCAAGGACCTTTCCGGCCAACTGGCCACACGCGGCGTCAATATCGTCCCCCCTGGTTTTCCGGACCGTGGCAATGAGCCCGCCCGCCATGACGATTTCCTGGAATTTCCTGATCCGTTCATCGGGGGAGCAACGGTATCGCGTTCCGGGAAAAGGATTGAAGGGGATCAGGTTCAGCTTGCTCGGAAGTCGCCTGAGAAGTTTAACGAGCTTCCTGGCGTGTTCGGGTTGGTCATTCACGCCGTCTATCAGCGTGTACTCGAACGTCACCGTTCGCTTGTGCTTATCTGATACATAGTCGGCGCAGCTGCGCATCAATTCCTTTATCGGGTACTTTTTATTCAACGGCACCAGTGTCTCGCGAAGTGTGTCCTCCGGCGCATGCAGGGATACGGCGAGCGCAACGTCGATGGTTTCCCTGAGCTGGTCAATCCCCGGCACCAGCCCGGCGGTCGACAGGGTGACGCGTTTTGCCGCAAAGCCGAACCCCAGGTCATGGCGAAGGAGTGAAAGCGCCGCCGTCACGGCATCAAAATTCAGCAACGGCTCTCCCATGCCCATCAGCACAACATTCGTGATACGGCGTTTTCCGTTGCGTTCATGGCCCAGTGCCCGGGCCGCCAGCCATACCTGCCCGATGATCTCACCGGTAGACAGGTTGCGGTTGAACCCTTGCGCCCCGGTGGCGCAAAACGTGCAGTTAAGCGCGCAACCCACCTGGGAAGAGATGCAGAGGGTGCCGCGATTGGGCTCGGGAATGAACACGGTTTCAACGGCGTTACCGCCGCCGAAACCAATCAGCCACTTGGTCGTACCATCCAGCGACACCTGCTCGCTGAGAACTTTGGGCGGTTCCACCACTGCAACCCGCTCAAGGTTTTGCCGCAAATCCTTGCTCAGGTTGGTCATCTGGTCGATATCGGTGACGCCCTGGTGATAGATCCACTTAAGAATCTGTTCCGCCCGGAAGGGCTTCTCACCGATCGAAAGGAAAAATTCCCGCAGCCGGACTTCGTCCAGATCCAGCAGGTTGATGCGTGTTTCTGTTACGGACATCCAGAACCGCTAGCGGGAAGTAATGTCGCTGTCATCAAAAAAACAGGCAATTTCCACTGCTGCGGTTTCAGGGGCGTCGGAGCCGTGGACCGCGTTTGCGTCAATGCTCTGCGCGAAATCGGCCCGAATGGTTCCCGGCGCGGCCTCCTGGGGATTGGTTGCACCCATCAGTTCCCGATTGAGCGCAATGGCGTTTTCGCCTTCCAGCACCTGGATCATCACGGGCCCCGAGGTCATGAATCCGACCAGGTCATTAAAAAACGGCCGTTCTGCGTGAACCGCGTAAAATTCTTCCGCGTCTGCACGGCTCAGCTGCTTCATCTTCGCCGCCACGATTTTCAGCCCGGCCTGCTCAAAACGGCTGTAAATCTCGCCAATGACATTTTTGGCGACCGCATCCGGCTTTATGATTGATAAAGTTCTCTCGACTTGCACTTAAAAACTCCTTGTATCATTATGATTATAAAGTGATTTATTTTGATCTGGTTTTGACCAAAAAATCATATCTATATCCCGTTAATTCTACGGGCAAGTCACCGCCGGTGCAATCGGCCGCGACCGCTTTCTTGACCCCTGCTTCGGGTCAAACATATGATGAGTGTCACCGATGGAAGTCCTTTATTTCCTCATCCTGGTTCTGACGGTCCTGGTCCTCGCTTACAAGCGGGTTTCACTGGTCATGTCCCTGTCCATCATGATTGCCCTGACAGTCATCTGGACCGAACTTCGACACCTGTTCTATGTGCCCAGCTGGTTCCGTTTTGCCAATGGCATCGTGGCCGTCACGCTGATCGGCTTTGCCATCACACCGCTACGTCGCTTACTGATCAGCGACCGGCTTTATGGCGTGTTCCGCAAAGCGCTGCCCAGGGTTTCGGCCACGGAACAGGAAGCCCTGGACGCCGGTACCGTGTGGTGGGATGCGGAGATTTTTTCCGGCAGGCCGCGCTGGCGGAACCTGCTGAAAATGCCGCCTCCTTCCCTCACTGAAAAGGAGCAGTCGTTCCTGGACGGACCGGTTGAAGAGCTCTGCCGGATGGCGGACGACTGGGAGATTTGCGACACGCATCGCCGCCTGCCCGACAGCTTATGGGATTTCATGCGTGAGCACCGGTTTTTCGGGATGATCATTCCCGAAGAATTTGGCGGCCTTGAATTCTCGGCGCAGGCCAACTCGGCTGTCGTCATGAAACTGGCCAGCCGCAACCTGACGACCGCGATTACCGTGATGGTCCCCAATTCACTCGGCCCGGGTGAATTGCTGCTGCATTACGGAACGGATGAACAAAAACAGCATTACCTTCCGCGGCTTGCCAGGGGCGAGGAAATCCCTTGCTTTGCACTGACTTCCCCAACCTCAGGCTCCGATGCGGCCAGCATGAATGACGTCGGCATCGTCTGCAAAGGCGAGCACCAGGGGAAGACGGTATTGGGGCTCAGGCTGACGTGGAACAAGCGCTACATCACGCTCGCGCCCGTAGCAACGATTCTTGGCCTGGCGTTCAAAGTGGTTGACCCGGACGGCCTGCTGGGCGACAAGAAGGATCTGGGTATCACTTGCGCCCTCATTCCGACCAGCACGCCAGGCATCGAAATCGGTAGCCGTCACATGCCTGTGGGTGCGGTATTCATGAACGGGCCGACCCGGGGCAACGACGTCTTTATTCCCATGGACTGGATCATTGGCGGGCAGGAACGGATCGGTCAGGGCTGGCGCATGTTGATGCAAAGTCTCGCGGCCGGGCGCTCGATCTCGCTACCGGCACTGGGGACCTCCGGCGGAAAAATGGCTGCACTGATGTCAGGCGCCTATGCCCGCATTCGCAAACAGTTCGATCTGCCCATAGGTCAGTTCGAAGGCATCGAGGAGCCGCTGGCCCGCATCGGCGGACGCACCTACCGCATGGACTCTGCCCGAATGCTCACCCTGGTGGCGCTCGACCAGGGTGAACGCCCCGGCGTTCTGTCGGCAATCCTCAAGTATCAGCTGACCGAGGAAAACAGGCGCTGCGTCAATGACGCCATGGATATCCACGGCGGTAAGGGCATTATCACGGGCCCGGGAAACTACCTCGCCCACGGCTACCAGGCACTGCCTATTTCCATAACGGTCGAGGGAGCCAACATCCTGACCCGTTCGCTGATCATTTTCGGCCAGGGCGCCATCCGCGCCCACCCCTGGCTGCTCAAGGAAATGGATGCCGCCCGGGACCCCAGCCCGGGAGCGCGCAAGACCTTTGACAAGGTCATTTTTTCTCATGCAGGCCACATCATCACCAACCTGGTCCGTTCCTGGATTCTGGGTGTCTCCAGGGGGTATGCCACCAGGGCGCCCGTAAGTGGCCCAACGGCTTATTATTTCCGCCAACTGACCCGAATGAGCGCTGCTTTCAGTTTCACTTCCGACCTCGTTTTGCTTGTTCTTGGTGGTAAATTCAAATTCAAGGAAACACTTTCCGGGCGTTTCGCCGATGCACTGAGTCACCTGTACATGGGAACTGCGGTTCTGAAGCGTTTTGAAGATGACGGCCGGCCGGACGCAGACCTGCCCTTCGTCCGGTGGGCGATGGATGACAGCCTGCACACCATCCAGGCAAGCCTGACAGGCGTGCTGGAAAACTTTCCGATTCCGGGCGTCGGGCGAATGGTCAAGTGGATTATATTTCCCTTTGGCGCGCCCTATTCGAGTCCGCTGGACCGAACCGGAAAAGAAATCGCGAGAATCCTCCAGAGCGAGAATGACAGCAGAAACCGCCTGGTCAAAGGCGTTTACCTTTCCGACCAGGAAGATGCCAGTGGACAGGTGCACACCGCATTTCACCTGGTGATTACCGCCACGAACGCGGAAAACGCCATTCGCAACGCCCTCAATGAGCCCGTGACCTTTGAAAATCATGAGCATCTGGTGCAAAAGGCCGTCGAAAGCGGCGTCATAACCGAAGAGCAGGCAACGACCGTACGGCTGGCCCAGCAGGCCGCTCGCGCAGTGATCGAGGTCGATGAATTTTCCCGTGCTGAAATTGAAGGTTACGAAGAACCTGCATTCAGGCCCAGCGCCCGGAGCGCCTAGGAAAAAAACGCCCTGATCTGTTCCCGCTGGTTCATGCCATCCTCGAACCCCATTTCAATCAACTCCCTGCAGTATGCGGATTCGAACAGCAGGTAGCTTGCCATGCGCCAGTCTCTTCCCCAGCCTCCCAGCGCCCTTAACAGGGTTTTTACTGCACGGGGTATTTCCCCCATGTGCTGATGTGTCACCTCACGCAGATCACGGCTGGGCCTGATGACCAGAGAATCGATCTTCCTGAGTTGCGTCAACTGCCTGTTCTCCGGGGACATCGAACCGAGTGTCCTGTTGACCCGCTTCATGCGGCTCAGGTCGGCATTGAGGGTGTCCATGAAGATGGTATCCAGCAGATAGCCTCCGATCTCACCCAGCGAAGGGTATGGCACCGGCTCCGTGGGCGGTGGATCAGGGTTCTCATCACGGGTGGAAATCACCAGAAGCCGGTCAGCACCCAGGTGAATCGCCGGGCTCAGCGGCGCCAGCATGCGCATTCCCCCGTCACCGAAATATTCATTTCCGATTCGCTCCGCCGGAAACAACAGGGGCAATGCGGCTGAAGCCAGCAGGTGATTGACATCCATGGTCACCGGCATGCCATGCCGCCGGGTGCGGCTCCATGGCTCGATATCCGCGGCGGCCTGGTAAAAGCTGACCGCCGCAGCACAGGTATAGCCTGACGCCGTAATGCTCAATGCACGGAGCGCCTGCTGCTGAATGGCCATATCAATGCCATCGAGGTGCAAAGACCTTTCAAGAAAACTGCGCAGAGGTTGATTGTCGAGAAGGGACTTTGGATGCGTTGCCAGACGGCCGCCAAGGGCCAGTGACAAGCCCCATTGCAGGCCGGATTTCAACACGGTCCATGCATCTGTCCGGTAAACGCGCGAACAAAACATCGACGACCAGAATCGCTCCAGCCGCTCAATTCCAGTGGTGAATTCGTGTGCGTGACTGGCAAGCACGGCCGCGTTGATGGCGCCTGCCGACGTTCCGCAAATCACCGGAAACGGATTCCCCGCGTGCTCCGTGATTTCATTAATCGCGCGAAGTACGCCCACCTGGTAAGAACCGCGAGCACCACCGCCAGGCAAAATCAGGGCTGCTGTTGATCCGGGTTCAGGCATGGCGATGAATATACCGGCTTTTCAACTGGATGGTATACTCCGGACACGTCATGGAAGGTCATCAACCACATACTGGATAAGGGAATATGAACAGTACCGTAATTTCTGCTCCTGAAAACCCTGAGAATCCTGAAAACCGGCACGAACGGCTGATCGAGGCCAGGGCGGCGGTCAATGACATACTTTTGGGCAAGGACCAGCAGGTCAGCCTGGCTTTCTGCTGTCTCCTGGCCCGCGGCCACCTCCTCATTGAAGATGTGCCCGGCGTGGGGAAAACCACGCTGGCTCATGCGCTGGCCAGGGTCATAGGCTCCGATTACCAGCGAATCCAGTTCACCAGCGACCTGTTGCCGGCCGATATCCTCGGGGTGTCCATCTACAAGCGCGAAAAAGACGAGTTCGAATTTCATCCAGGGCCTATTTTTTCCCAGGTTATCCTCGCAGACGAAGTCAACCGGGCTACGCCCAAAACCCAGAGCGCCCTGCTTGAAGGAATGGCTGAAGGACAGGTGACCATCGAGAATGAGACACATGTTCTGCCCAGTCCTTTCTTTGTCATGGCAACGCAGAACCCGCTGGACCTGGTGGGTACTTACCCCCTTCCCGATTCCCAGCTCGATCGCTTCCTGCTCAGTTTCTCGCTGGGGTACCCGGACCCCACCGCGGAACGTGAACTTCTGACAACCGAGGACCGCGCCCACGTGCTCGACCGCACGACCTCCCTTCTTACGCCGGGCGATGTGAAGGCGCTGCAGGACGACTGCGAGAAAGTCCACGTCAGTGAGAATCTTCTCGATTACATCCAGGCACTGTTGCAGGAAACCCGGGACGAGAGATGGTTCGAAACAGGACTTTCCCCACGGGCGGGTCTCGCATTGCTGCGCGCAAGCCGCGCCCTTGCCTTCCTGGATGATCGTGACTTCGTGACCCCTGAGGATGTGAAAACCGTTTTCAACGGCCTGGCAAGGCATCGCCTCAGCCCGACATCAGGCTTCAGCCAGTCACCGGATGAACAAATCCAGGAACTCCTGGGCCAGGTACCCATACCCTGACTTATCGCTTCCAGGGACGGAACATGACTTCAATCACTTCATTGGCAACCGAAGCTTCAACCGCCGGACAGCGTTTCGATGACTGGGTGCTGGAAAGGGTCAGGCAACGCCGCGGTCCGACAGAGTTGCCGCTGGCCTTTGAATACCGCCACATTTACGTCATGCCTACCCGCTTTGGCTTCTGGTTCGGCATTTTGCTGGCATTGACAGTGCTGGGCGGCCTCAATTTCAACAACAATATGTCACTGATGCTGGGATTCCTGCTGGCCGCGATCGCCCAGTTAACGACGTTGCTGGCGTACAGGAACCTGGCGGGGCTTCGCGTCGAAGCCATTCGCGCAACGCCGGTCTTCGCGGGTGAAGAAGCCTGCTTCCGCGTGTTGGTGAGAAATCCCGAGCACCGCACCCGTTTCGCCATAGAGGCTGTCTCCCCCGAATCCAGGGATTGCCGGGACATCGCAGCCCAGAACACGGTTCCCCTGGCTCTGAAACAACTCAGTTTTGAACGGGGCTGGATGCCGATGGAGCCTTTTCGCCTGGAAAACCGTTACCCACTGGGTCTTTTCAGGGCCTGGGCGGTCATCATACCCAAGGCGCAATGCCTGGTTTATCCCAGGCCGGCGACCAACCCGCCGCCCTTGCCCAAAACGGGCCGTGGGGATCACGGCGCCGCACACCCGGGGGAGGGAGAGCACTTTCACGGCCTGCGGGAATTCCAGCAAGGCGACCCGCTCCGCAGAATTGCCTGGCGCACCAGCGCCCGTCACCAGAAGCTCTATTCCCGGGTGATGGAGTCTCCCAGTGAGGAGGCCTGCGAACTCAACTGGTATCTCATGGGCAGCGGCGACGCGGAAGAGAAGCTTTCCATTCTGACCGCGTGGGTTCTGCGTGCGGAAAGGCGCAAGATCCCGTACAGCCTGGAAATGCCGGGCGCCGCCCTGCCCACTGACCTCGGTGACGACCACCGGGACGCCTGCCTCGAAATCCTGGCTTTGCATGCGTCATGAATGATCCGGGCCGCAAAACCATACTGTGGGTGATCGCCACCCTGGCCCTGGCCATGCTTCCGCAATTGGTCAGCATGCCTTTGGCCGTGGCGCTGATCGCCGTGGCGCCGCTGGCATGGCGAATCGGATCTGAACGGTCCGGCTGGAAGCCGCTGCCCGCACTGGTCAGACACGGTGCCACAATAGCCGGACTCGCCATACTCTTCGTCTCCTATGGAGACCTGGCCGGGCGGCGGGCCGCGGTCAGCTTGCTGTCGGTGATGCTGTCATTGAAGATGATCGAGTGTTACCGGATCAGGGATGCCCGGCTTGTTGTAAGTTTCAGCCTGTTCCTGTGTGCCACGCAGTTTCTTTTCGGGCAGGGAATCCTGATGCCGGTGTACGGTGGCGTTACGGTCATCCTTGCCCTGGTAACGCTGACACAGTTGCAGCGATCCGAAGCATGGTCACACGAAGGGCCTGCACCTGCTGTAAGGGCGTCGATCACTTCCGAAATCGGGTTCAGTTTGCGGTTACTCGCGCTGGCGGTGCCTATCTGCATGGCCTTATTCATCCTGTTTCCGCGACTTGCAAATCCGCTGTGGGGTATACCGGATACGACGCTGGATTCAAAAACAGGGTTATCCGATTCGATGTCCCCCGGCAGCATCCAGGACCTGTTCATGGATGACAGCCCCGCATTCAGGGTGGAGTTTGCGGGCGCCATACCCTCGACGGACCAACTGTACTGGAGAGGGCCGGTTTTCTGGCGCTTTGACGGGCGTACCTGGGAAGGCAGCTTTTACTTCAAAAACATCGAAGCAACCTCGGTGCCGGACCTCTCCGGCAATACCTGGGAATACAGCGTCCAGCTCGAGCCCAACGAACGAAACTGGCTGTTTGCCCTCGATTACCCGGCGACTACGCCCCCGGATACGCGCCTGACCCTGGATTACCAGCTGATCCGCAGCCAGCCCGTCATTCAACTGACCCCGTACAGCATCGTTTCCAGCCCTGACTTTGTCGACATGCCGGAATTGACCGGACCACTGCGTCTGCAGGCCCTGGATCTGCCTGAAGGCAGAAATCCGCGCACGCAGCAACTGATCCGTCAATGGCGCCGGGAAACACCCGGCGACAAAGCGTTTATCCAGCGGGTCCTGCAGCATTTCAACAATGAACCGTTTCGTTACTCGCTGAATGCCCCGTTCCTGGGCGTTCACTCGGTTGACGATTTTCTGTTCGATACGCGAACCGGTTTCTGTGAACACTACGCATCCTCCTTCGCCGTCATGATGCGCATGGCGGGGATACCCGCCAGGATCGTTACCGGTTACCAGGGCGGATGGTTCAATGCCCTGGGCGATTATCTGCTGGTCCGGCAGTCGGATGCACACGCATGGACCGAGGTTTGGCTCCAGGGCAGCGGCTGGACCCGCGTCGACCCCACCGCGGCGGTTTCCCCCCAGCGTGTCGAAAGCGGATCACTCAGCGCGCTGGGAACACCGCGGCATGTCCTTGATTACGCCTGGGTTCGTGGCGTTCGCAACAGTGTCGATATCGTCCAGCAGCGCTGGAACGACTGGGTCATAAAGTACGGGGCCGGTCAACAGGCGCGGCTGTTCGCGCCGTTGGGGCTGGGGGAAATGACGCCTCCCATGCTGGTGGGTGTGCTGGCCGTCGCCATCCTTGTGTTCAGTGCAGTTGTTTTTCCGATCGTCATGCGGATCAAGGGCCCTTCAAGCAAGGATCCGGTCCAGAAAACATGGCAGAAATTTCTCAAGCGTCTGCGCCTGGCAGGTTACCGGGCAAGGCCTTCAGACGGCGCCATGGAACTCGCTGATTCGGCTTCCAGATTCCTGCCGGCTGTTTCCGGCCCCATTCACGAGATCGCTGATCTGTATAACCGCAGCCGCTACGCGATGGAGCCGCCTCCCCTGGCCCAATTCAAGCAAGCCGTCCGGGTGTTCAGACCCAATAAAAATCGTGCTTGATGTAAGATATTCACTACAGATTGCGGTCCAATGTATAAGCAGGATCATGAAAAGGAATACTGACATGCGGCTCTTTATCATCACGATCGTTACTTTGACATTATCTGCATGCACGACCATTCCGGAAGAAATCCAGGGTACTTTCCAGGACGTATCACCCGCTCGCGTGGAACCCGGTGTATTCGGGGCTGATGTCCGTTGGGGAGGTGTCATCCTGAGTTCCCGGAACAGCGGCGACGGCACGTGCTTCGAAGTCCTGTCCCGCAGCCTGGACAAGTACCTCCGGCCCGAATTGGAAGACTCGACCCTGGGGCGGTTTATCGCGTGCAAGCCCGGCTTCCACGACCCGCTGGTTTTCACCAAGGGCCGTGAAATAACGGTTACGGGAAATATCAGCGCGATCGAAACCCGCAAAGTAGATGATTTTGATTACCGATACCCGGTCCTGGCGGTCGATGACCTGGTGCTTTGGCAAAAGCGCAAGGTCGTCATGCGATACCGGGGGTACAG
>JARFQZ010000050.1 GCA_029287515.1 Lysobacterales bacterium | reverse complement strand
AGAGTTGGATCGTCGGCAGCGTCAGATGTGTATAAGAGACAGAACATCACTACCGAGTCGAACCACACTTCACCCGCGCCGGCGAAAAAGTTGTAACAGCTGGCGAGAAAAGCCAGGCTGATGGCCAGGGCCACGGGCACGTCCATACCAGGGCTGCCGGCTTTCAGGCTGCGGACAGCGCCCTCGAAAAAGACGCGCCCTGAATACATCAGGACAGGCAAGGTAACCAGCAGACTGACCCACTCCAGGAAACTGCGTTCGGCGACGTCGATACCGAACGCATCACCGGCATAAAGGCCCACCGCGTACATCATCACCTGCATCATCCCCAGGCCGGCGACGCCCAACCGCTTCATTGAATCTCTGCGTTCTTGCTGGCGCCCCTGCTCTTCGGCGCTCGCCAGCGGAAGATGGGGCTTGTAGCCCAGTTCCATAAGCGCCCGGGCCAGGTTGCTCAGCCGGTTATTTTCGGGCTTCCAGATGATGCGGGTATAGCCGGTGGCCGTGTCCACCTGCACAGAATCCACACCGGGCTTGTTCTCGACGTGGCTGCGGATCAGCCAGGCACAGGCGGCGCAACGAATGCCTTCGGTTTGCAGTAAGAGGTCTCGCCGGCCTTCCGGCAGTTCGGCGCCCCACAAACTTTCACGTTCATCACAACCGCGCCAGGCTTCGACGTCGCTTTGAATGTCTTCCTCGGCTTTGCGGCCCAGGTCCTGGCGGAACTGGTAGTAACGGCCCAACCCGGAGCTGAAGATCAGCTCGGCAACGGCCCGGCATCCAATGCAACAAACCGGACGTTCAAGCCCGTCGCGGAGCACGGACAGTGAAACGCCTTCAGGGATGGGTTCGCCGCAGTGGAAACAGGCGTCTTCAGTGTGCTCCATCATCCTGATCCAGGGGGGCTTCCTGGTCGGTTTGCCCGGTATCAGGTGGGGCCTGGGCTCGTAATTCAGACTTGAGTTCATCGTATTTCTGGTCGTCTACAACCAGGTAATCCGGGTTGGAAATCGCCAGGTAGAGCGTGGTCATGCCCATGATGACCGCTGCCAGGGGAATGGCGATGGCGACCCAGGGCCAGGGTTCGCGGTACCAGGGGCGGTGTTGTGTGTCATTCATGTTCAGTTCCCAAAGTCCATCGGCATCAGCGCCTTGGCGCTCGTTTGAATCTTGATTGATGGATCATCCAGCGACTGGAACTGAATGTCCAGCGCCTGCACGCCTTTACCAGCCGTTCGGGGGATCCGCAGCCTGACCGAAACACCCAGCACCTCCTCTGCTTTCAGGGAAAGCGGCTTGTCCAGGTCAATTTCAACTGCATCGTTGTTCAGAACCGTCATCTCATACTGGTGCGGCGAACTGTCCATGTTGGTGATTTTCAACGTATAGACGTTTTCTATCAGGTCTCCCGGCAACTCACGGTACAGCGCGTTTCGGTCCCTGATCAGGTCAGCACGTAACGGCACCCGGTGAGTCATCGACCACAAGGTTCCGCTTAGAATAACCAGCAGTAACAATCCGTACACGATAATGCGCGGGCGAATGACGTGGCCTTGCTTGTGCTTCAGCGCGTGCTCGGTTGTGTACTTGATCAACCCCCTGGGATATTCCATCTTGTCCATCACCTGGTCGCATACGTCGATGCATGCGGCACAGGCTATGCATTCGTACTGCAGGCCATTGCGGATATCGATACCGGTGGGGCACACCTGTACGCACAACGTGCAGTTGATGCAGTCACCCAGACCTTTATCGGAAGGAACGTCCTTTTTGCGCCGCCCGCCCCGGGGTTCACCACGTTCCTCGTCATAGGAGATAATCAGCGTGTCCTTGTCGAACATCGCGCTCTGGAAACGGGCGTAAGGGCACATGTACTTGCAGACCTGTTCCCGCAGGAAGCCGGCATTTCCGTAGGTCGCGAAACTGTAGAATATGATCCAGAAGGTTTCCCACGGGCCCAGCGACAGGTTTGCGATGTTCACACCCAGTTCCCTGATGGGTGAGAAGAATCCAACAAAGGTGAAACCGGTCCACGCGGCGAACAGTATCCACAGGGCCTGTTTGGTCGATTTGCGAATGATCTTGTTAGCGTTCCACGGCGCCTTGTCCAGTTTCATCCGCTTGGCGCGATCGCCTTCCACCCAGTTTTCGATCCACATGAACGTCTCCGTCCACACGGTCTGCGGGCAGGCAAAACCGCACCACAATCGACCCGCCAGGGCAGTAAAGAAGAACAGCGAAAGACCGGCCGTGATCATTAGCAGGGCCAGGTAAACGAAGTCCTGGGGCCAGAAAGTCAGTCCGAATATGTAGAACTTGCGCGCCGGCAAATCGAACAGCACCGACTGTTTTCCATTGATATTCAGCCAGGGCAACAGGTAGTAAAGACCGAGCAGGACCCACACCGCGATCACGCGCAAACGCGCAAACTTGCCCGTTACCTGCCGGGCGTAAATCTTGGGTTCTTTTCGATACAGGGACTCCCCTGCACCCGGCTGTCCCGGGGCGGAATCCTGTTTCACTTGATATCTCCGATATCGAGGTCGGGGTTGTCTTCTTCCGGCAGGCGGATTTCAGGCGGCGGCCTTCTTCCCTTGCCGCTGGCATGGCCGCTTTTCGGCCCGGTCCGGATCATGAAAATGGTCAGCCCACATGCGATCAGGCTCACCACGTACAGGAACGCAAAACCAAGGCTGTACGCCAGGCGACGGCCCATTTCCCAGGGCAGCACCCAGGCGTCGTTGAGGGCGTCAGGATCAAGCACAGCGAAAATCACAAAGGTGCCCGCACAGGCGGACAGAAAGGCTACCCAAAGGGCAATGCCTATGTCTCGCTTGTTTCTGCTCCAACGGCCGGGTACGGTCCGGGAAGGCTCATTCATGCATGTTTCTCCCGAATACCCGTCGCGGGAGCTCCGTCAGGAGCCCGAGAGACTTTTCACATAGGCAGCGAGCAGCTTCCGGTGCATCTCGCTCAGTTGATTGAATGCAGGCATAACCCCGTTGCGGCCGTTGAGCAAGGTGTACTCGATGTCGCCCGGGTTTCCGCCATAAAGCCAGATATCGTCGGTCAGGTTGGGGGCCCCCAGCAGTTGATTGCCCTTTCCTTCCGCACCGTGGCAAGCAGCGCAAACCATGAACCGTGATTTACCGGCTGCGGCCAGTTCGGCATCGGCTTTCTGTCCGGAAAGTTGCTGCACGTAAGCGACCATTTCCCGGATTCCATCTTCCCCGAGAATGGCGTCATGCGGCGGCATGACAGCCATGCGGCCCGCATTGAGAGTGGTCAGAATGTCTTCATGGGAGCCACCCCACTGCCAGTCATTGTCGGCGAGGTTCGGAAAGCCCTTGGCGCCCCTGCCATCTGAACCGTGACACATGGCGCAGTTATTTCCAAACAGGCGCCCGGCTGTTTCCATGGCCTCTGCGTCGGCCATCAGGGCATTGCCGTCCATGTCCGCGAATCGCGCGAAAATCTGTTCCTGGACCTGTTCTGCGGCAGCCACCTCGGCGTTGTACTGATCGACCTGTGTCCAGCTTTTGATGCCGGCGAAATTACCGAGTCCCGGAAACAGGGCCAGGTAGACCAGCGCAAAAACTATGGTGATGTTGAACAGGTGCAGCCACCACCTGGGAAGCGGCGTATTCAACTCTCTCAAATCCTCATCCCAAACGTGGCCTGTCGATCCATCGTCGTCGTCCGAGCGGTCTGAGACGCCCTTGGTCCAGTGTAATAACCACCAGCAGGCCAGGATGCTGCCGACGGAGATAATAATTACGAACCAGTTCCAGAATGAATTCAGCATGGATTACTCCTTGGTACTTTCTTTCTTGCTGTCGTTTTGTGGCACCTGGCCATCGTCTTCTTCGAGTGGCAGCATGCTTGCCTGATGAAAAACCTCTTTCCGGTTCCTGCTCCAGGCCCAGGCCCAGATGCCGGTGAAGGCGAGGATCATCAGGATCAGCACCACTCCCCTGATCAGGTTTGAATCAAAAAATTCCAACATTCGAATACCGTCCCGCTCAGCGCCCGCTGCGCGTCAGTCCGAGACCCTGGAGGTAAGCAATCAGCGCCTCCATCTCGGTCTTGCCGGCCACGGCATCCGCTGCTCCCGCGACTTCTTCGTCGGTGTACGGGTCGCCCAGTGTCTGCAGGGAACTCAGCTTGTGCTGAATCAATTCCCCGTCAACCGTGGCTTCCAGCAGCCATGGGTAACCCGGCATGTTGGATTCGGGAACCACGTCCCGCGGGTTGATCAGGTGTATCAGGTGCCAGTCGTCACTGTAGCGTCCGCCCACGCGCGCCAGGTCGGGCCCCGTCCGCTTGGATCCCCACTGGAACGGCCGGTCGTATACCGATTCTCCTGCCACGGAGAATGGCCCGTAGCGTTCCGTTTCGCTGCGAAACGGCCGCACCATCTGCGAGTGACAGTTGTAACAGCCTTCCCGCACGTAGATGTCACGCCCGGCAAGCTGGAGCGGCGGGTACGGTTTGACACCCTCCGAAGGAGTCCGCACCTGGTCCTGGAAGATCAGTGGCAGAATCTCGACCAGGCCGCCAAGACTGACGGCGATGACGATAAATACCGACATCAGGATGATGTTTTTTTCGAGTCTCTTGTGTCCCTTGCTCATGCGTGCTCTCCCCAGATTGCAGGTTCTGCAGCTTTGAATTCAGGTGCCTTCGATTGCGCCAGTGTCTTGAAGGTATTCCAGGCCATGATGAACATACCCGCCAGGAACAGCGTGCCGCCCAGCAGGCGTATCACGTAATAAGGCTTGGTTGCGGCAATGGTTTCAATGAAGGTATAGGTCAAGGTGCCGTCATCATTGAAGGCCCGCCACATCAATCCCTGCATGACACCTGCTATCCACATGGAAGCGATGTAAAGCACGATACCGATGGTGGCGATCCAGAAGTGTGCATCCACCGCCTTGACGCTGTACATGACCTTCTGCCCCATCAGGCGCGGGGTCAGGCTGTAGAGGGAGCCGATGGTCATCATCGCCACCCAACCCAGCGCGCCGGAGTGGACATGTCCGATGGTCCAGTCGGTGTAATGGCTGAGCGCATTGACTGTCTTGATCGACATCATCGGCCCTTCGAAGGTCGACATGCCGTAGAAACTCAACGCGACGATCATGAATTTCAGAACCGGGTCGGTTCGCAGCTTATGCCAGTGGCCGGAAAGCGTCATGACGCCGTTAATCATGCCGCCCCAGCTGGGTGCGAGCAGAATGAGTGAGAAAACCATGCCGAGGGACTGAACCCAGTCCGGCAGCGCCGTGTAATGCAGGTGATGCGGTCCCGCCCACATGTAAATGGAGATCAGCGCCCAGAAGTGAACGATTGACAGGCGATAGGAATAAACCGGCCCCTCCGCCTGCTTCGGAACGAAATAATACATCATCGCCAGGAAGCCCGCGGTCAGGAAAAACCCGACGGCGTTATGCCCGTACCACCACTGCACCATGGCGTCGACTGCGCCGGTATAGACCGGGTAAGACTTGGTCATGGTAATCGGCAGGGACAGGTTGTTGACGATATGCAAAAGCGCGATGGTGATGATGAACGCTGCATAGAACCAGTTTGCGACGTAAATATGACTGACCCTGCGCTTGATGACCGTTCCGAAGAAAACGATGGCGTAGGCAACCCACACGACTGTGATCAGGATGTCGATGGGCCATTCGAGTTCAGCGTATTCTTTGCCTTGCGTCCAGCCCATAGGCAATGAGATGGCTGCAGCGAGAATCACCAGCTGCCAGCCCCAGAACACGAAGGACGCCAGGCCCCCGGCGAACAACCGGACATGACAGGTTCGTTGTACCACGTAAAACGAGGTTCCGATCAGGGCGGACCCGCCAAAGGCGAAGATTACCGCATTGGTGTGCAGCGGGCGAAGCCTGCTGTATGTCAGCCAGGGCAAATCGAAATTCAACGCAGGCAACCATAGCTGGGCGGCGATGATTACACCAACCAGCATGCCCACTATGCCCCAGATCACAGTCATGACGACAAACTGCCGCACCACTTTATCGTTGTAGGTCATATCAATTTTCCAGTAGTTCAGTCATAAACTTATTGCGCACTAAAACAAACCCGGCCTCGGGGCCGGGAAATGCTCGTTTCAGGATTTTGCTACCCAGGCGTTGCACCAGCCCAGGCCCCGTACCGGGCGGTTCTGGAATATGCTACAGGGAGCGACTTCATCATCGGCCTTGCCCGCATACAAAGCGCAGTTATTGCAGAACTGCGTGGCGCCCGCCTCGCCGGCGCGTTTGGGGAACTTGGTGGTATCGACAGTGGTTGCGTCCAGCACGTAACCCATGGCCTGCGCCAGGGGCTCATCTTCCGTGACTTCTTCAGCCGCCATCAGCTGGACAGGAATGGCTGACGCGGCCAGCACACCGCCACCGGCTTGCATGCCGAGTTTCAGGAAATTACGACGATTCAACATATTTTGGTTTTTCACATTTGCCTCCGGGAGCAGTGCATCATTAAACACGTGTAAATGGGCATTTCATTTTGCCTTTAATCAAGTCGATGGAGCAAATCCAGCAAACGGGCTTGCGGGAACGGTTTATCCAGAAAATCCAGGGCTCCCTGCCGGATCAAATCAACCGCTCCCTGGAGTGACAGTTCGTGCCCGGTAAACACCACGGGCAAACCGTTACTGGTACAGATGTCCAGGATCATCTCCGGCCCACAGCATGCCAGGCTGGATTCACTGACCACCACCATAATGCCGCCCCGTTCGATCGCGGCATTCAGTTCCTCGCAATCTGTCAGACAGCTTACGCGCCAGCCCTCGCCTTCCAGCAGAACGGTCAACGCGTCCCTGACCGAGGCATCCGGCTCTATCAGAACCACCGTTTGATTTTTATTTTCCTGCTTGATCCTTCGGTCCCCTGGCTTATCTTCAGCCAAAAATTGCCAACAAGACGCTTGCGAAATGCTAACGGCATAATCCGCACCTACCATCAGGGAAACTACGTATTTTTAAAATGTCCTGGATCAAGGGAGGACAAGTTTGTTCAGGATTCGAGGCTGGTAATCATCCTCACCAGGGCGGGAAGTGAGGCCGCACCCATCTTTTCCATGACGTGAGCCCGGTGGATCTCCACGGTTCGCGGGCTGATCCCAAGTAGTTCTGCAATACCTTTATTCGGCAGGCCTTTTGCGAGTAATCTCATCACATCCTGCTCACGCGGTGTACAGGAATCTACCCGCGCCTGTAATGCCCTCAATTCGTCCAGGCGTTTCCGGTCGAGCTGATAATGACTGATGGCGGACTTCACTTTGCTCAGTAACTCCCCTTCCTGGAAGGGCTTGGTAAGGAAGTCGAAAGCACCGCGCTTGATGGCGGAAACCGCCAACGGAATGTCCCCGTGGCCGGTGATAAATATGACCGGGAAAGGCAAGTGCCGCTTCTTCAGGATACTGAACAATTCAAGCCCATCCGTTCCCGGCATCCGGATATCCAGCAGCATGCAATCGCATACAGGAGGGGGCTCTTCACGGAGGTAAACGTCTGCTGATTCGAACACAATGCTCTGCAAGTCTTCCGCAAACAACAGGAGCCTGAGCGACTCCCTGATGGCTTCATCATCATCGATAATGCAGACGATCGGTTCCTGCATGAATATTTCAACCTATGAGCTCAAGAGGCAATGATAACGCAAACCTGCTGCCTCCCCGTTCCCTCTGCTCGTATTTCAAATTGCCTCCATGTGCTGCGGCAATGGTCTTGCAGATGGATAAACCAAGGCCAACCCCCTTGGGTTTGGTTGTAAAAAAAGACTCAAACAGCCGATCCTGGTATTTCTCCGGTATTCCCGGCCCGTTGTCGGTCACTGTGATCCGAACCTGCCGGGAATCGCTGCTGACACGGATTTCTATGCGCCCCGAGCTGATTTCCGACTCGGAAATGGCGTCGATGCTGTTCTTGACCAGGTTGACCATGATCTGTTGTATGTGAATTTCATCCACGTAGAGCTCATCAAGCGATTCATCTGGAAAAAAAAGCAATTCTATATTTGTTTTTTTTATTTCAAATTCAAATAGTAACAGGGTATTCGATATAATTTGATTTATATTATGTCTTGCTTTGCTGACGGATCCACTCCGGACCAGTTTTCTTAACCGCTGCACCACTGAAGCGGCACGGCGGGACTGCTCTGAGATTCGCTCACAAATCGTGTTGATTTCCGTTCCCGATGCACCAGGACCGCGACTGACCATCTTCTTCCCCGCATCAGCATATGCTGCGATAGCGGTTAACGGCTGGTTGATCTCGTGAGCTATTCCGGCAGTCAATTCGCCCAGGATGACGAGCCGGTCGGCATGAAGTAGTTGCTCTTCCAACTGGCGCACTTGCTCCCTGCCCTCCTGCAAATCGCTCATATCCCTTACGATACCGACGAAACGCCTCTCCGCCCCGCCCTTGATTTCACCGACAGAGAGAAACATTGGAAATGTCTCGCCGTTCTTTTTGACCCCGTCCACTTCCCTTCCGGCGCCAATGATTGAAGCCTCCCCTGTGCTGTAAAAATGTTCCAGATAGGCGTCATGCCGGCTGCGGTGAGGTTCTGGCATCAGCCTGCTCACATTGCTTCCTGAAATTTCGGACTCCGGATAACCAAACATACTTTCGGCGGCCCTGTTGAATCTTCTGACAATGCCATGCGCATCAATGATGACAATACCGTCAACCGCGGCATCCAGTAACGCGTCGAACGCCGAATTTGATCCATGACTGTCCCGGTTCCTGCTCACCAGATCATTCTCTCCTGATCAGACGCCGGAGGCCGCATTCTCAGGTGCCTGAGCAAGCGCCTGTACTCATCTGCATCGTTTCCAGCGGCGCAGACAATCAGGAAACGCTTACGCCCGCCCCTGGCGAGATGCACAGCGATGGAACAAAACCAGGGGCTTACCCAATGACGCGCCGCCAGCGTGGCAAAAAGCCGCCGCTCAGAGGCCGTGGAGAGCATGGCGGTATTGTCCTGGAAGATACGCACCACACCGGTATTCACGGGTGATGCAGCCAGGCGATTTGCCAGTGAATGAACCAATGCGAGCAATGTGCAGGCCGATATCTTCCAAACCCACGGTGCGGGTGAAATCAATAGGGCGAGTATGCAAAGCAGCAGAAGAATATTGATGGCCCGCTTCATCCAGCGGGATTGGCCGAATTCCAGTTCGAGGTAATCAGCCCTTGCCACGGCAGATTTCCATCAACAGCCCCCGGTAGAGCCTGGCGTCACCTGAATCAGGGTTTTGAAACCAGTCCCAGAGCTTGTCATCCTCTGTTTCCAGCAAGGGTTCAAACTCGGGCCAGGCGCCTTCAGCAAGGGAAGCCTCGTTTAACGTAATGAAACGTTCGAGCAGAACATCCAGTTCCTTCATGCCGCGACGGCAGAGCCATTTCAACTTCCTGACACGAACGGCCTCTGTCATCTGCCTGAATTGCTCAGATACCTCTGCGGGTCATCAGCAGTCTTTTGGTCTCTGCGATAGCCTTTGCCGGGTTGAGCCCCTTCGGGCAGGTCTTTGTACAGTTCATGATCGTGTGGCACCGGTACAGCCTGAAAGGATCTTCCAGGTCGTCGAGCCTTTCGCCTGTCGCTTCATCCCGTGAGTCCGCTATCCACCGGTAAGCCTGCAGCAGAATGGCCGGGCCCAGGTAACGGTCTCCATTCCACCAGTAGCTGGGGCATGAAGTGGAACAGCAGGCACACAGGATGCATTCGTAAAGCCCGTCCAGTTTCTCCCGGTCTTCCTTGGACTGCAGGCGCTCCCTGTCCGGCGGTGTTGTGCTCTGAGTCCGTATCCACGGCTTGATGGTCGCGTACTGGGCATAGAAGTGTGACAGGTCGGGAACGATATCCTTGATAACCGGGAGGTGCGGGAGCGGATTGACTTTCACATCGCCCTTGATCTCGCTAATAGGCTTGGTACAGGCCAGCGTATTGGTCCCATCGATGTTCATGGCGCAGGAGCCGCAAATCCCTTCCCGGCAGGAGCGCCGGAAAGTCAGCGTCGGGTCGATTTCATTTTTGATCTTGATGATGGCGTCCAGCACCATCGGCCCGCAGTGGTCGAGATCGACTTCGAAATGGTCAATGGTCGGATTGCTTTCGTCATCCGGACTCCAGCGATACACCCGGAACACCTTAATGTTCTTGGCGCCCGCCGGGGCCTTGAATGTCTTGCCTTTGCCTATGCGCGAATTCTTCGGTAGTTGGAATTCAGCCATGTCAATAAACCCTTGCCTTCGGTGGGACGACTTCGACGTCGTCGGTCAACGTGTACATGTGCACCGGGCGGTAGTCCAGCGTCACTTTTCCTTCGTTACCCATCCAGGAAAGCGTGTGCTTGTGCCAGTTTTCATCGTCCCGGTCCGGATAGTCTTCTCGAGCATGCGCCCCGCGGCTTTCTTTCCGGTTCTCCGCTGACTTGATGGTGGTGACGGCATTACCCAGCAGGTTTCTCAATTCAAGAGTCTCCACCAGGTCCGAATTCCAGATCAGCGAGCGGTCGCTTACCCCTACCTGGGTGAATTTTTCATATACGTCACTGATCAGGCGGCTACCCTCTTCCAGCACTTCGCCCGTGCGGAACACGGCTGCGTTGTTCTGCATGACAGACTGCATTTCACTGCGTATTTCCGCAGTATTGTTCGGTCCGTCGGCATGACGAAGGCCATCAAAGTCACCAAGCAAGGTATCGACCGTTTCCTGCGGCAGTTCAGGATGCCGATCACCGGGCTTGATGATTTCCGAGCACTTTTGCGCCACCGCCCTGCCGAACACGATCAGGTCCAGCAGTGAATTCGAACCCAGGCGGTTGGCGCCGTGAACCGATACGCAGGCCGCTTCGCCAATAGCGAACAGTCCGGGTACGATTGTATCCGGGTCGCCGTCCTTCAGGGTCACGACCTCGCCCATGTAATTGGTAGGAATTCCGCCCATGTTGTAATGAACGGTGGGTAAGACCGGTATCGGTTCCTTCGTGGTATCCACACCCGCGAAAATCTCCGCACTTTCCGAAATACCCGGCAGGCGCTCGTTGATCACTTCGGCACCGAGGTGCTGCAGGTTCAGATAAATATGGTCTTTCTTCGGCCCGACGCCCCTGCCCTCGCGGATTTCAATGGTCATTGAACGGGAGACCACGTCACGCGATGCGAGGTCCTTCGCATTAGGCGCATAGCGTTCCATGAACCGCTCCCCTTCCGAATTGGTCAGGAAACC